>WBUV01000090.1 GCA_008933525.1 Bacteroidales bacterium
TTTAAAGCTTAAAACTGCTAAAAAGCAGTAAACAGAATAATGCTTTAAAAAACCACAAAATAATTTGACTAGTAGCTGCTTTTTCCTTTAACAACAACTTCAATAATTTCGCGCATAACTGAATTTTCCACTTTTCTTGATGCTTCGACAAAAGCATTTTTACCCGCCATTTCAATATCGAAATGAGAGCCTAAAATACGGTCCAAGCTTTTGCGGTATACTTCAACCCCATTACTACTAGTCACAGAAATTATTGTCGAAAGTGCAGCCTGCTTATATCCACCTGTTTCCGATACCTGAACAGTTGATGCATCGATGTTAATAACAAAATCGGCTTCGTTAGAACTTAAAACAATCGGCATGGCTGCTTCAGCCAGTTTCCTTTTAATTGCTTCGGAAATTATGTTCTGGGTAAGCACCACTCCAATGTTCTTCTCAATGGATGCAATATGGAATGATGGTTTAGATATGTTAATAATAAGTTCGGTATATGGCACATTGAATCTCGACAAAATTTTTCGGATAGCAAAGTCTGTAGTTGCCTCGGAAAGTATTACATCAAAATCCATCGAAACACTAAATTTTTCAGAAGGCTTTGACGATCTTACCGCATCAATAGAAAAGCCAGCCGCACCATTTATGTCCGTAACTGCTCTATTCTGAGCAATTGGTTTCTCGCTATAATTCGCCTTAAGAGGTATGCCCTTTTGTAGTTTGTTTGCCTTATAGTTTACTAAAAATTGAAGATCTTTCTGTGTCAATGGTTGTCCTAACTTCACGTTTGTATAGGAAGAGCCTGTAATCGATAAGCTATTCAGTGTCGATGATATTAGCTGAATAATTTCGTTTCCCAGAAAGATATCGCTCCCGTTATAATTGGCCATAATTGTTTCTGCGAAAAAAGGCTTTATTGGCTCTAGGGCTTTTACAAGAAGTACCAATCCTACTCTAACATCACCCTGCTCAATACTCTTTAATGCCTTGTCGTAAAAATCAAGTGATTTCGCAGTGGCTTTCTGCTTCTTCTCATCAACCTGCTTTTTGTAGAGATCCTTTGAAAGCCTATAGTAAACCCAATAGTTTGTCAAATCTTCCCATGTTTCAACTATTTCGTAACCCTCCAGTTCTTTTTGTGCATCGGCCTTGATTGTTGATGAATAGTCCTCGAAAAAACGCTGCTGAGTTTCGAATGCGCTCAATACAGAGTTTGATGAGATGTTTATAGAAATATCGCTCGCCAAATCGGCCAATGCACTTTGCTTGGCCGCCTGCATATATCCGTTAGGATCTGCTGTTTTACGAGCCGAACCAATTCCTACATAATAAATATGGGAGGTTGGTCGAGCTTGAACCCATTCCGGCGAAACTGGAACTTGAGCAGACTTCTTGGATCCGGCGCAACCTACCAAGAGTCCTATCAAAATCGGAAGAAATAATATTTTTTTCCCCATACTACTGCTCAGGATTGTACTTATTTATCTTTTGTGCTGTTTTCTTTGCAATTTCAGATATTGCCTTCTCTGTTAACTGCGGAACTGTTTCAACATTTTTCTTGGCTTTAAGCAATTTCCTCAATTCTGAAACCTCTGCTTGGTTATCGGATACGAAATCCTTAGGAGAATCCTTACTGATATGCTCCCAATAGCCTGGAACTAGTTTATCGTCATCGCCATCAAAAGTTGCATAGTTTGCCTCGTCCTCATGGTATTCTCGAACTACATCGGAAACCATCACGGCTCCTGTTTCAATGGAGGTTAACTGGTACTTTAACGAAAGTAAAGATGTGTTTTTAATATTGTAGGTAAAGTATACCACCTTTTTGTAGCTAACGAGTTTTTCCTCTGCCCCAGTTTCCTTATTTTTGGTAGTAGTCACCTCCTTTAAGTATCCTCTTTTTTCAACCTTCTCCAGTTTGCCGTATCGTAAGTTATACTCCACAAGAGAAGCAGAAAGAATCGATTTTGCGCCCAAAATCTTACCAATCTGAACATCGGATCCAACTGTAACGCTTCTACGTTGCTCATCTATAATTTGTTGAGTGTTCTCCGTATCTACAATTTTAATAAATGGATTATTCAAGGAATTGATTTGCGAAACAACAGCACCCTGAATTCTGGTTGCTAGTTCTGGTGTTCCTGCTTGTACAGCAAAGTTGTCAACTTTTATAGTAATCATTGCTTTTTGTAAGGATTCTTCTTTCAACTCTTTAGAGTCCTTATATCCGGCATGATCTTTTATTATTCTATCGAAGTTGGCGTATGCCTTTCTATTTAATCCACTAGTCATGTATTCCTTTCCTTGCCTATAGAGGGGTTCGCATCTCGATACCTTAAGCATCTCCTGAACATTAGCGTACCCCGGTTCAATACTTTCAATCTCCATAAGAGTGGTTTCGGCCTGAGCAAACTTTTCAGAATCCAGAAGTTTTTGTGCATCGGAGTATAGCTGTTCAATATACTTAGGCTTGGCTTCGTTAAAATAGTCGGTAGCCCTGTCCGAAATTGAAAGTTCAGCGCCTAATGCGCTAGCCCTATTCTTAAAACTCAACACATCAAGGTACCCATAAACGGTCTCCTTTATAGCATCGGATTCGTAGGATTTTAAAACCTTCAAACATTTTTCGTCTACTGTTCGCTGACCAGTTCGCTTAAGTCCAACAATAGCATCAATATTGTCGCGTTTCGATGATAGTGAGCGCATGTACGATTCTGCAGCCTGTTCCCACATACCCGCCTGCTCATACTTATCGCCTTTTTTTGCATATTTTTTTGATGCACAACCACTAGCTACTAATAAGGTTGGAATAAGAAGGAGTAGTAAAATTCTTTTCATACGAGTTCTTTGTATTTAATTCAGAAATAAAAAATCTTAAAAACAAACATGCTTAAAAACCGTTAAATATAAATATTACTTAATAACGATCGGCAATTTACACAACAATTATTGAGCAATCAATTTTTAAGCCAAATATTCATAATTTTGATGGCAGATTAGAAAATCCTATATGCATATTAAAAAGTACTCGCTAAAAGTAAAAAAAGAGATTGAGAAAGGACTTCCTGGATTTGATGCTCAGAAACGTATGTCGCCATCAATCCGCACCGATCTACTCGGCAATAACTTACCAAACAATAATACACGTCAAAGTGCAGTTCTTATTCTCCTCTTCAACGATAACAATAGAATAAGCACACTTTTCATCAAACGGACTACATACAATGGTCCACATAGTGGTCAGATTAGCTTTCCTGGGGGGAAATGTGACGAAAACGACAAAACAATCCAAGAAACTGCGTTAAGAGAAACGGAGGAAGAGATTGGAATAACCCCCTCCGAGATTGAGATTCTGGGAACGCTAACACCGCTCTACATACCAGTTAGCAACATGATGGTTCATCCTTTTGTTGGTTATTCTGAATCAAAACCATTGTTTCAACCAAACAACCAAGAAGTTGAATATATCATCGTAACACCCCTAGAGGATTTGTTAAATCCTAGCAGTAAAAGCATTAAGGTAATACACTCCCATGGTAGACCTATAACAGCACCATACTATAGTATTGATGAAGAAATGATTTGGGGGGCAACGGCTATGATTTTATCTGAATTTCTTGTAATTGCACAGAAAGTATGTCCATTTAACGCCACACAGTAACTTTTCGTTCGAGTATAATTAACACTCTTTAATCAAAATTTTGGTGAAGGATTCGTAAATCCTTTTAATTTTGTTAAACTTTTAACAAATCATATTAATTTGATAATCAGTGACATAAAATAAGTTATGCATACAAGAACAAAAATATTATTATTACTGGCATCAACAATACTAGCATTCTCAATAGCAGTTGCAGGATATCAGTATATCAAAAACCGTCAGGAAAAATTATTCCTTAAAGCAAATATCGAAACCAAAACACAAATTATCGACAATGTGCTTAAAAACAAAACTAACAGTTTTTTAGCACCAGTAAACGATTATTCTTGTTGGGACGAAATGGTCCAGTATGTAAAAAACCCTAGTTCAGCATGGGAGGAAAGCAATTTAAACACAGTGCTTTCGGCATTTGACGTTTCAAATGCATGGATATATAACCATGACCTTAAATTGATTTACTCTGCATACGATTCAACGCTATATAATGAAAATATAATTCTCGATTCTAAAACAATAAAAAAGGCATTTGCAGACTCTTCCTATTGCCACTTTTTTATGCTGTTTGGGAATAACCTAGTTGAAGTAACAGGCGCATCCATAGTTCTTTCGAGCGATACCGAACATAAATCGGCAGCTAACGGGTATTTTATTGTGGCAAAACTTTGGGATAGCAATTATGTTGGTGTGCTTGAAAAAGCATTGGATTCAAAAATTCACATCAACCCCATCGACTCAATAATTAAGTCAGACAATACCATAACAAGCCAGAATCTCAATATTGTAAAAACTCAGAAAAATGTTTTCGGGGATGATATTGTAAACATTAACTTCTTGAGCAAGAATCAACTTGCTAAAGATATTGCCACGACAAACAGGTTCTCCATAATTATTCTTTTATTACTTATGGGAACATTTATCGCGTTCTTTTTTGCAATGCAAAACTGGGTTTCGTCTCCGTTGAAAAGCATTGCCCAAAGCCTTAGCCACGACGATATCGCTCCAATTGAAAAGTTGGATGAGAAAAAAGACGAGTTTGGAGAAATTGCATCGCTAATAAAGAACTTCTTTGAGCAGAAAATTCAACTTGAGGTTGAAATTGCTGAGCGCACCGAAGCCCAGAAAATGGCTCACGAAATGTATAACGAAACGGTTAACTTAAACCATGAACTTCAGGCAAGCGAGGAAGAGTTGCGCCAGAACTTAGATATGATCATGGAACTTAACGAAATGCTCTCCAAGCAACAGAAAGAAATTACCGATAGCATAAATTACGCCAGCCATATTCAAGCGGCATTACTGCCTCCCGAAAGTATTATTAAGCATTTCGATAAAGATTTCTTCATTCTTTTTAAGCCAAGAAATATTGTTAGCGGTGATTTTTACTGGGTGACCCATAAAGATAATAAACTTATAATTGCAATAGCTGACTGTACAGGACATGGTGTTCCTGGCGGTTTTATGAGTATGTTAGGAATGGCCTATTTAAACGAAATTGTAAATCAATGTTCGAATAGTACCCCTGCTCAAATTTTGGAAACCCTAAGACGGAGGGTAATCGAATCGTTGCATCAAACAGGTAAAAGCGGAGAGTCCAAGGATGGAATGGATATTTCGTTCTGTATAATTGACTTTAATGCCATGAAAATTCAATTTGCGGGAGCATACAATTCCCTTTACATAGCCCGTAAAACAGAATCAGAAACCTCTGCAAATGGATATGAGTTACTGGAATTTAAGGGCGACAGAATGCCTATTGGGTATTCGTTAAGGGTCGACAAGCAATTTACCGATCAAGAAGTTGAAATATTCAGCGGCGATACTGTGTATATGTTTACCGATGGTTATCAGGATCAAATAAGTGGAGTAACTCGTCAAAAATTCAACCGAACAAAAATGAAAAACTTACTTGTTGAGATGCAGGGTTATCCTATTCCAGAACAAAAAAATATTCTCGAGCTAACCTTCGATGCTTTCAGAAATGAATACCAACAGGTAGACGACATTCTTGTGTTTGGAATGAAGGTATAAAAAAAGAGCCTTCTTAGAGGCTCTTCTTCGTTTCCTACTTTAAGATATTCTTGTAATGTTCATATCTATTTATTATTTCACTCACATAACGGAAAGTCTCCTCTCCTCTTAAACGACCATGTCTTACCAATGTATCGCTTAAGAACTCTGACTTATGTCGAATAAAATACTCCACATTTTCGTCCCAAACATTTGGATCCTTTCCATATTTTCTAGCTAAGTTTCTTGCATCAATCACGTGGCCTAAGCCAGCATTGTATGCAGCAAGAACGAACTTAAAACGCTCCTCTTCTGGGATATTATTCTCAACCATTCTATCGTCAAGCCATTTAAGGTACTTCACGCCAACCTCAATTTGCTCAGTAGGGCTAACTGTACTATCAATTCCAAAGTGCTGAGCGGTTTGAGGCATAAATTGCATTAATCCGGTCGCCCCTTTATGCGATACAACATCGTGTTTAAATCGGGATTCCTGATATACCAATGAGGCCAACAATCTCCAATCCCAGTTTATTTTGGGACTAAATTTCTTAAAGTATTCGTCCCACTGCGAAACTCTATCCTGATAAACAAAATAATAGTCGTTATTCAATCTCTTAAGGTGATTCGGGTTGTTGAAATATTTACTCTTGATCATTCTATAATGAGCAGTTACTAAATAGCCCTCCAGCCAAGTATTTATTCTGTTTAAAAGTTCTGGCGAAGAGTGCCTAGTAGCCCAAGCAACATGCTGAGGGAAACCAATGGCAGTCTCAAAGTCAATGTTTCGCAATGAGCTGCCTTTAATTTGGGCAGCAGATTCATCGCAAACTACATAGTCAATCTCACCCATCGATACTAAATCAATAAGTTGATCTGCATCGTAATTTGGTAGTTCAACAATCATGACATTTCCACCAATCTCCTCCGAAAGGTGTTTAAGCCTTTGAGCCGAAGCGGAACTACGCTGAACATATACAACCTTACCTTTTAATTCTAAAGGGTTTCGTATAAGTGTACTTTCAATTTCATCGTAGTTAGCGGGAGTCCTTTGAATAAGGACTTGCCTAGTCTCGCCATGAGGAATAGTAAAGTTGAACTCCTTTTTCCTTTGAGTGGTTATAGTAAGATTGTTTGCAATAATATCAACCTCACCATTTTTGAGCATTTCGAATGATTTCTCAATATCATTTTCAGCTACTAGTTCTAATTTTACACCTAAAAACGATGCTAAATCTCTAAGCATATCGAACTGATAGCCCATTGGTTCGCCCTTATAAAGAAAATAACTTGTAGAGTTGTAGTCAGTAACCGCTACGATCTTTCCATCAGCTAAAATTTTAGCCAAATCTCTAAATTGTACCTCGGACTCTCTCATTACAGAGTCCTTGCTAATACAAGAGAACATTACAAGCGAAGCCAAAAAAACCACCCACCTTATCCTAGTTGTGATAAATGTTTGCATATCCTAGATTTTCTTGGTTTATAATAATTTGAATACAAAGTTAGCCCAATTTGATTTTTTGTAAAGAGTTTTTTGATGACTAGTTATAGAACATCCATGAAAGTCCAAATTTGAACACTCTTCGGTTTGCGGGATAATGAAGCGTAGTAAAATACTCATTATTAGGGGTTCCCTGATTAATATGATCGAATTTAAAGAATAGTATCGCCCGTTTCCACTTTAAGTTCACAAATACATCCACAAATGGATAATTACCAATCAATTTCTCTCGTTGATTGACAAACAATCCTGTTGCAGGAATATATGCATCGGCATAAAACTTTGTTCTGTAAAAACCGCTCACGCCAAACTGACCTCTTAATACATTCTTAACCAATTCATGTTCATAAAACAACGAGCTAAAGAATGTAAACGATGGAAGGCTCAGAACATCATCATTAGTATTTGCTTGCCAAAGTACCTTGTTGACAAAATGAAATCCTCCAAGTTTTAGAGTCTTTTCTGCAAATGCAGAGGTTATAGTAATACCATCTACTTGGGCAGGTAAACCGTCAGCATCAAAATATATAAAATTGACAATTCTAACTAGATTATAGCCCAGTTGAAACTTCCATTTTTCAGCACCGAGCGATCCTCCTAGCATGAACCACTTTTCCTTATCGAACGAATTTGTCCACTTATAGTGGTTTGAAAAATAATTGCTTACAAAAATATCCGGTTCTTTATCGCTGACTGTAATCTTTCCTTTTACATAAGGCATATCTGTTGATTTCCATGGAGAAATTGTAATTTGCCCATACAATTCTTTGTCGTCCGACTTATATCCATTTACATAAAGGCGTAACGATCCAGCATAAGATAAATAAGGAGAAAAACTGTACACCCCAACGCCAAGATGATTTGTGTTTAACTTATCATTATCACGGTTGTTGATAAAATCACCCGGTTGAAAGTAGTAATAATTACCAGTAGAATTTGAAGCCCAAAAACGTAAACCTGGTAAACCAGGAAATTTTGAAATCTGCGATAACTCAATTAAAAAAGTAGAGTTATAGTTAACTAAATAAACTGAATCGTGAGTAGTTGTATTATTAATATAAAAGTTCTTATAATAACTTGAATCAGTTTTGCCATTAATCTCTGCTATCTCATCGGCATAAACTCTAGTGTAACGATTAGCGTCAAATAAAAATTTTGCAGTAAGTAATGGTTTAACTAAAACAGTATCTTTTCCGGAAACATGCTTTGAGGGAGTTTTCTTTACAAAAATATCGTATCCAGCGGAAAGTTTAAATCCTCTCTGTCTAAATTCAGAACTTGCATTGGTAAGTCTAAATGGTATAATAGAGGCCTCTAAAACAGTATCCTGTACAAATTTATCGTCTTCCAAACCACCGTTTTCCTTATTTCTGATATAGGTATAATTGAACATAGATTGAATAGAAATCCTATTCTTATAATAACTTCCAAAAACAGAAAAAATATTATTTCTTGTTAATTGGTTTGCATAGATACCTTTTGCATTATAATAATCGTATCTCACTCCCAAGTTCAAATATCTATTTACATTTTGTGTATGAAGAACTCTTAATGTTTGCTCTGCATCCTTACGCTTTCCTGCAGATGCATACGAAAGGAGAGTATGGGGTGTTTTAACGTTAAAATGCTTATCGTATAAAATGTCGTACTGATATGCCTCATATCCTTTTGAAAAAAGAAAAGGTGAGTTAATATTTCTATCAAAAAAATGGTCAGACTGAATGGGAGATCCTAAATTTCCTAAATAACTCTGAGTAACTAGTTTCTTTTGTAATGGTAAGGTTAAGTGTGGTAAAAAGAGGACTGAATCAATCGCTATATCTTCAACTAAGTCAAACGTACTAAAATCAAGATGCCAAGCGTAAGAACGTAGTGCTTTATTCTCAATGTTTAGCAAATCAAGGATGTTTGCTCCGTGTTTTATAGAATCGCCTTCAGGTTTTGTTTTGTCAAAATTAAACTTCGAAAGATCTTCAGTTGGTCTTCTTAACTTTAAAGTATCGGATAGTACTTTTCCCTTAACAGATTTTTGCTCTTGTGCAAAAGATCCTGTAGATCCAGTCCCAACATAGATTATCGAAATAATAATATATTTTATAGCTACCCTTATCATATTCGGGTGCAAATATAATAAATTGATTTTATAATGCACACTGGTCAAAACCTATAAGGCAACAACAAAAGCTAATAAGTATAAAATAAAAAAGCCCCGGGGATAAAATCTCCGGGGCGAAGGTGGGGCGGCGACCTACTCTCCCGCTGTGACGCAGTACCATCGGCGCTGGCGGGCTTAACGGCCCTGTTCGGGATGGGAAGGG
>WBUV01000091.1 GCA_008933525.1 Bacteroidales bacterium
GGATAAACTCAGCAATTGCAAGTATTCAGAAAATAGCACTGTTAAAAATTATGGTTATTGTAATATCCTAAACTTTAAAGAACAACTATTTGAATAAACAGAAAATAGTAAAACGTGCTTCTAAATTATCAGAAAAAATTTCTTCGTTACTTTTTTTTCCATACTTTAGTGATGAATTAACTAACCTAAATTCTATCATGCTTAACATTGCACTATTTGGCCCTCCGGGTGCAGGAAAAGGTACCCAAAGCGATTGGTTGCTAAAGAAATACAACCTAACCTACATATCAACCGGTGAAATACTCCGCGAGGAGATTGCCGAAGGTTCACCGCTAGGAATTAAGGCAAAAAATATCATTGAAAAGGGTGGTTTGGTTTCCGATGAGCTCGTTGTTCAAATCATCGAAAATAAAATAAAAAAGAAAACCGATACCAATGGTTTCCTATTCGACGGTTTTCCTCGTACTACTGTTCAGTGCTACATTCTGGATGGACTTTTAATGAATATGAACACTTCGCTAACCTGCATGCTTAGCCTAGAGGTTCCCGATGATGAGTTGGTGCGAAGGTTAAAATCGCGTGCACAAATTGCCAATAGGAAAGATGATAGTGACGAGGTAATTCAGGTTAGGCTTAACGAATACTATTCCAAAACAGTCCCCGTAGCCAAGTACTACCAAGATAAAGGTATTTGCCATTCCATTGATGGTACAGGAACCATTGAGGAAGTTCAAGGCCGACTAGATGCCGCCGTGCAAAAATCGTTGGAGAACCGTTGGGCTAATATTATTCTGTTCGGATATCCAGGATCAGGTAAAGGAACGCAAGCCAAAAAGATGGCAGAAAGATACAATATGGTGTATATTTCTACCGGAAAAATGCTTAGGCAGGAAATTAAAAACAATACAGAAATTGGCCATATTGCAAAACCCTACATGGACAAGGGTATGATTGTACCCGATGAAATAGCGATCAAACTAATTGAAGAGAAAATTCAGGCAAGCCCAGGCTCACGAGGATTTATTTTCAAGGGATTCCCACGAACCATTGTTCAAGCCTATATTGTAGATGGAATGCTTAAGAAGATGAATAGCTCTATAACATCGGCCATCGAAATTCAGGTTAGCCCTTTGGAGGCGATGAAAAGGCTTGCCCAAAGGAGCAAAACGGATCGCAGTCGCCTTTACGATATGGACACCGAAACAATAGTATCGCGCCTTGAGGAGTACGAGCAGAAAACAATGCTTGCCCGCGACTTCTACGCAAAAAGAAATTTAATTCATTCTATTTCCGGAGAGGGAACCGAGGAGGAAGTTTTCGAGAGAGTGTGCAACCAAATTGATAGAATTTTGAGACAAGGACTGTAGATCGAAATAAATCAAAAAGTCAAAGGTACAAGTGATAATCTTGTGCCTTTTCTTTTTTCCTGCATTTCCCTTACATACTTATACTTTTTTGCAACTACTATTATTATGCTAATTTTGTGAATCTAAAACTCAGCACGATGAAGCGATTCCTTTCTATTGTAGCACTTCTAATTATCTGTACATCCGCTAAAACTCAGGAAATATGGATTAAGGATAACAACTACATACCTGTTGAAATTGGCGATACAGGTGTTTTCTACGTTAACCCCTACTCCACTGCTTTTTTCGATAATAAGGAATACACAAGCATTATAAAGAAAGGCTATACTCACCCTGGATTTTTTATACAGCCAAAAGTATCGTATAAACTATCATCAAAAACGTCCATTCATGCAGGATTTCACATGCTGTATTTTGCCGGAACCGATTCGTTGGAGAAGTTAATCCCCGTGTTAACCCTTCAGGTAGAACTATTCGAAGGTACCGAAATGCTTCTGGGAAGCATACACTCAAAACAACTACATTTTTTACCCGAACCTTTATTTAAACCCGAACGATTATTTACAGCACAACCCGAAATTGGAATGCAATTCCTGACCAATACTAATACATTTAAAGCTGACTCATGGACTAACTGGGAACGATACATTAAACCCGGCAGTAAATTCCAGGAGGTTTTCACAATGGGACTTTCCACAATTTATAGGCCTAATGGGTTTGAAAATAGAAAAGGACTAACATTAAACGCCTTCGGATTTGGAGTACACAATGGCGGTCAAATTGACAGCACTAATCTACAGGTAACTACCATGATTAATTTAGGCGGTGGATTTTCGTATGCATTGCCAATTTTATCGGGAAAAACATTGTTGGGATTCGAACTTATGGGATTTATTTCCACGGATAAATCTCCAAATCCTCAGAGCAAATACCTGAATGGCAACGCCATTTATCCAAAGGTTTATGTTGAGTATTTATCGTTCCGTGGTGAACTTGGATATTGGCGAGCCAATAAATTTACAAATCCACGTGGCGAGGAACTTTTCGGCTCGTACTCAACGGTTAACCCAACCTTTGATTCCGACATTAGAAATTTATATACAGCCAAGCTAATTTACAATACAGAGATTACCAAAGGATTTGTGCTAGGCGGTCGGTTCGAAACCTACTACGATCCAGAGCAATCTGTTTTCGATTGGGCGTTTACTTTTAAGATGGTGTTTGACCGTAATATTTTGATAAAAAGATAGATTGTAATTCATTTTGCGGTTGATACTCCGGTTTCATCCGTAAAAAAATTCAATACTATTAATTACCAGTAAGTTATACTCTTACCTTTAACACTCACTTTCATTCGGATGAACCCCGAAGGGCTCGCCGTAGGCAAACACCCATATTTTGTTCATTCGTGTTTTTGATTAGTCTAATCATGGGTGTTTCATACCATTATCAATTCGTTGCGATGCATATATTCTCTATCATTTCAAATAAATGCTATTACTTGCATCGCATCATTATTGATTCTCATTAAAATCCCCGAGTTAAAACTCGGGGCTATTGCTGGCGCCCCCTTGGGGCTAGTTATTTTTACAATTGCAATTATCACCTTTTAATTTTTAGATGATAGGCTCTTTCCCCTCTCTGAGTTTATCAGCCAACTGGCGGAGTCAGAAATAGAGGGACTGGAGGTGAATTGTAGCCAATTAGTTGCGTATTCATCATTTTCAAATTCCTGTTTTATACCAAAATCAATCCATTCTGATGCATATGCTCACTATCATTTCAAATAAATGCTATTACTTGCATCGCATCATTATTGATTCTCATTAAAATCCCCGAGTTGAAACTCGGGGCTAATGCTATCGCCCCCTTGGGGCTAATAATTTCATTATACATTTTTCATTCTACATTATACATTCTACATTGAGCATTCAACTTACCTCCTCCTATCTCCCAAACAGTTCCGGCAGCATTCCCAAATTATCTATCTTAAAGTATCTCTCATGATTCATCCTTTCTTCGTCAACATACTCATGCAACCATGTGGTATGGTAAGGAACAAACACACCATAGCCACCTAGGTTTAGAACTGGGATTACATCGGATTTAAGAGAATTCCCGACCATAAGGAATTCCTCTGGTTTTATATCGAGATGGTGTATTAAATCCAAGTAGTTTCGCTCACCCTTATCGCTCATAATTTCGATATGGTGAAAGTAATCGGCCAATCCTGATTTCATGAGTTTTGTTTCCTGATCCAACAAATCGCCCTTGGTGGCAACTATCAGCCTATAATGGGGCTGTAACTTCTCCAAAACCTCATTTACATTGTTAATCAACCTTACTGGCTGATTTAACTGTTCTTTTCCTAAATCAACAATCTGACTAATAATCGATGCAGAAACCATACCACCCGATACACGAATAGCCGTTTCAATCAGCGATAGTGTAAATGCCTTTATCCCATATCCATACAAGGGTAGATTTCCAATTTCAGTTTTGTAAAGTTCCTTATTTAAAGTCTCCTCGTCCATAAAATCCTTTAAAAGCGTACAGAACTTATGCTCGGTTTGCCTGTAAAAGGGCTCGTTATCCCAAAGAGTATCATCGGCATCAAAACCAATCACTTTTATATTACTTAGCATAGTTTTTGTGTTTAATTACAATTATAGATGCTATTCTGCTAATTTTGATTTATAAAGAAATAGAATTAATATTGTTACAATATATAGCTTTATTGAATTGCATAACAGTAAAACGGTTTAATATGAAAGTATATAAACTCTCCCTCCTATGTATAGCAGTATTTTTGCTTTCATCAAAAAACACTGATGCCCAAGTACCACAATGGGCCGATGAGAACTCTAGGAAACTCAAATTCCCCGATAGCGAATGGATAGTTTCTTATGCATCGGAGCAAAACAGAAGCAAGGAGGAGCCTTCCGCTTTGCAAGCAAAACTGATAGATTTTGCGTCTACAAATCTTATACAATCCATACAAACCACCATTACAGCCATTTCTACGGCAAATACCATCGAAATGGATAACAAGATACACCAAACATTCCAGCAAGCCAGCACCTCTGCAAGCAACCTAAAGGTAACAGGACTCAAGAACGAATCGGCTTACGATGCAAAATCAAAAACAGGCTTCGCCATTGTTTACGCCAAGCGTTCCGAGCTAAGCAAGTACTACAACGAAGTTGTTAAGCGAAACCTCACCCAAATAACCGAAAAGATTGCAATCATAATGAAAATGGTTGATTCCAATAGTCGTGATGAAGCCTTAAGGTTGATATCGGAATGCCAAACGCTTTTCCGTGAAGCCGAGGAAGCGCAAACACTTTTAGTTGCAATCAATAAAACTGCATCGGACGATTTGGTTAAGTATACCGATTACAGCAAACTACGCGGAGAACTCGATCAGCAATCGAGCAAGATTCGTAAAGCCGAAAACTTAACTATCGACGAGGCTGCTTCCATTATTGCAGCAGAGCTAGTTTCGCAGAAGGATAAGTTTGTAGCTCCAATCAAACTCTCGTATTTTACCTTTCAGGAAACAGGCATGAACAGCCCATTCTCCCGCAGAATGCAAATTGCGCTGGAACAAAAACTGGTTGCATCTGGAGTAAACATTGATAATTCAGTAAATACTAACCAAGCATCGTCCAGCAAAGGCACATTAATATCTGGAACCTACTGGGAAGAGGGGAATAGCGTTCGGGTTGTTTGTTTGGCCCGTAGTATAGAAACAGGCAAACCAGTAGGAAGTACCGAGGCAAAACTATCGGCAGAAAAATTAGCGCAAACAAACCTCCAAATAAAACCCGAGAACTTTCAGGATGCATATGCCAATATGAGGGTATTTTCCAAAGGCGAAATTGAAGGTGGCGATTTAAATGTTGAAATTTGGACAAACAAAGGTTCCAACAATTTAATTTTCACCGAAGGTGAGCATATGAAACTGTCAGTTCGTGCCAATAAAGAGTGCTACCTGAGGGTAATTTACCACTTGGCCGATGGACAAAAAGTACTTCTGCTCGACAACTACTACATAAGCACCGATAAGGTGAATAAGGTATACGAACTACCCTATGAGTTTGAATGCTCTGAGCCATTTGGTGTTGAAACCCTTCAGCTCAACGCACAGGAATTGGCTTTTGGAGGTCTTAGAACCCAGAACCAGGATGGATACGAGTTTATTGTTGACGATATGCAAACAATTCTTGTTGGAACCCGCGGTATGAAAAAAGTAACCAAAAACGAACTTAAAGCCGAACGTCGCGTAACAATAACAACAATGAGGAACTAATGAAAGTTAAAAGTTTGTAAAGTTGAAAGTTAGAAAGTTATCAATAAAATGGAATTGTTGTCAAATTTGTATAATTAACATTAGTTTATAAACCCTTATCTTTACAAACTTTTCAACTTTAAACTTTCAAAACTCACAAAACATGGACATATTCTCGCCAATCAACATAAAAGGGAAAGAAATCAAAAACAGAATTGTATTTCCTCCCTTGGTAAACTTTGCATGGTCGGAAACCGACGGAATAGCAATTCCACGACACGTAGCACATTACGAGGAGCGCGCTAAAGGTGGCGCAGGGCTCATAATTGTTGAAGCAACCTGTATAAACCAGCAGGGCAGAATTTTCAACTATCAGCTGGGCGCTTGGAGCGATGATCAGATTGATGGTTTAAGCAAGATTACTGCTACTTGCCATAAGCATGGAGCGGTTGTTCTGTTACAGATACATCATGCAGGGCTAACAACCCGTAAAGGTGTATCGGAGTTTGCGTACGGACCATCGGTCGATCCAGAAAATGAACGCTCGGTAGAATTGACAATTGATCAGATACACCAAATACGCGATGAGTTCATTGCGGCTGCAATCCGTGCCGAAAAAGCGGGCTTTGATGGCGTTGAGCTGCATGGCGCCCATGGTTACCTGCTTACGCAGTTTGCCTCATCGGCAATTAATCGTCGTACCGATGAGTACGGTGGAACTACAGAGAATAGGCTAAGACTAGCGTGCGAAATAATTGATGGGATAAAAGCTTCAACAGGTAAAGATTTCATTATCGATTACCGCCTTGCAGCCTGCTCTCCGACACTTACCGACGGCATTGAGATTGCGCAATTGCTAGAGAAAAAAGGAGTTGACATAATACATGCATCGCACGGTGGCGAAAAAGGGATTAATGCTGAAGTTCCAGCAGAGTTTGAGTTTAATTCGATTGTTTACATGGGAACCGTAATCAAAAAACATGTAAAAGTACCGGTGATTGTGGTAAATCAAATTCAAACCCCTGAGCGTGCCAACAAGATAATTAGCAGTGGCCTTGCCGATTTTGTAGCAATTGGTAGAGATATGCTTACCGATGCACACTGGGCTAACAAGGCGAAAAAAGGCGAGAACATAATTTACTGTATCGATTGTCAACCAAAATGCAAGCGTTACGTTAAGGCCACATCGTGTCCGCTTTTTAGCGAATAGTTTTTTGTAGTTGTAGGGTAGAATTTATATCTGGCAAATGAAATTTGACAAACCTCTTGTACATGGTTATCTAATTAAACGCTATAAGCGTTTCCTTGCCGATATCAAACTCGATGATGACTCAATAATTACAGCCCACTGCACCAATTCAGGTTCTATGAAAAGTTGCATTGAGGAAGGTGCCGAGGTTTATATCTCCGACAGCATGAACCCTGCCCGAAAAACTCGCTATACCTGGGAGATGATAAAGATTAATGGTAGTTGGGTTGGAATAAACACATCGAATCCAAATAAGCTGGCAGTTGAAATTCTCAGGAATAATTTACTACCTCAACTATCGGGCTATACGACAATCAAGCCTGAGGCAAAATATGGCGATAGCCGATTCGATGTTTACGCTGAGAATAACCATGAGAGATGCTTTATAGAGGTGAAGAATGTCACCCTAAAGGATAGTATTTACGCCCGATTTCCCGATGCTGTAACTGAACGTGGACAGAAACACCTCGAAACGCTTATTAAGGCAAAATCCGAAGGATATAGAGCCGTTATGCTATACGTTATCCAGCGTACGGATGTTGAGATTTTCACTCCTGCATTCGATATTGACCCAAAATATGCAAGTAAGCTAAAAACTGCCGCCAATAATGGGGTTGAAATAATACCCTTACAGGTTAAAGTGTCGCCATTAGGCATTGAACCTGTAAGGGTACTTAATTATCAACTCTAAGTAAGGTTATTGAATATAGATTATTGTATCGCGGAAAAAATTTTCCTCTTTTATCACATCAATGTAGTGTTTTGCACTCCAATAGAAACTCCTTGAGTTTGCATCTTTATCTCCACCCTTTATTTTTGTAACATAATCCTGAAGGTAGTTAAGCGCCATTGTAAAGTCCTTAGCATGATAGTAAGTCTTACCTATTTTAAATAAGAAATCCTCTTTACCTTTTGAGTAAACTTGAGCTTTACCGTAACTTTCTATTGCTGATTTGTAATCACGATTATCATTGAAAATATCTCCTTTTAAGTCGTATATAACTGCAATCAGAGAACTATCGGGCATCAGCATCCTTTCGGTGTAATCCAATACCTTCATGGCTACTTTTCTATCCCCAATCTGAAATAAGGCCGAAGAGTAAACAAAATTCAAGAAACTATCGGAACTATCGCGCAAAAAAGCTCGCTCAAAATCAGGAATTGATTGATAGTATAACCCCGTGCTATACTTGTTTATACCCAGATACTTTGATGTAAAAAAAGAAGAATCGCCCAATTCATAAACCTTTGTAAAGATTTCTAAGGACTTTTTATACTTTTTTTGATCGGCAAATAGCTTACCTTTTAATTTAAGCAATGGGACATAAAGGGAATCAACCTTTAAAGCACTATCAGCCTCGGCTAAAATATCTTCGGTAGGAACTTGAAGTTGAACAAGTAATTTAACATACTTCACAACGATATCAAGATTTTGTCTATTTAACTCAATAGCGATACTGTACGAATTAATTGCATCCAGATAATTGTTAACCTGCGCTGCACAATCGGCTCGCTGGTCCCAGAAGTAAAAATTGGTTGAATCAAAATTGGTCAACCAGCAGTAATTGAAAAACGCCTTGGCATAATCGCCCTCTTTCTTCAACACATTTGCATACTGCAAACGTGTATTTATACAAAGGGAGTCTAACCTCAGGATTTTCTCATACTGTTTCCTTGCCACTTTAATATTTCCGAACGAGTAAAGGCTTCGGGCGTAACCCTTATTAGCAGGAATGTAGGTCGAATCTAACTCTATTGCCCTTTTGTAGGCAATCGATGCACTGTCGTAACGTCCAATATTCTCATAAATTATCCCTTTTAACTGATTATACCGCAATGAACTAGCTTGCTGATTATCTTTCAATAATGTCAATGCACGATTATAATCGCCTTCCGATAACGCAATTTCGATACCTACAAAAGGATTATCCTGTGTTTGGGAGTATGAGTTCACAATAAATAAACTCTGTAAAAAAAATAGGGTAATAAGTAACTTTTTCATTTATCACTTTTTTTAAATTAAAAATTCAATACTAAAAATAACGATTCTTGTTTTAGTTTGTTATACATTAGTTTAACCTTAAATACATTTTGTCATGAAAATACTAAAAATTATTCTTTTGGTAATAGCTATAATTATAGTTATTCCACTAGTAGTTGCACTTTTTGTTGCAAAAGAATATGCTGTTGAACGCTATGTTGAAATCAACAAACCTAAATCGGAGGTATTTGATTACGTGAAGTACCTTAAAAACCAGGATAATTTCAGCAAATGGGCAAGTATGGACCCAAATATGAAAAAAGAGTTTAAGGGTGAAGATGCCACTATTGGCTTTATTTCAGCGTGGGAAAGTACCGACAAAAATGTTGGAAAAGGCGAGCAGAAAATAACAGGGATAGTTGAAGGCGAAAGAATTGACTATGAACTACGTTTCATTGAGCCATTCGAATCAAAGGAGCATGCATATATGATTTTAGAATCGGTATCGGAAAATCAAACAAAAGTTATTTGGGGCTTTAAAGGAAAAATGCCCTACCCTATGAATATTATGATGCTAT
>WBUV01000092.1 GCA_008933525.1 Bacteroidales bacterium
GGTAAGGAACTTCACGACCCTTATGGCATTGAGGGCGATACCCAATTTATCCCCGGATTAGGAATTTTGCCAACGGTAACCACTATCTCAAACGAAAAAAAAACGGTTCAGTGCAACTTTAAGTTTATGGATTTACCCGAGGATTGCACTGGTTACGAAATTCATATGGGGCAAACGGTATCGGAAAAGCCCTCGCCACTTTGCATTATCAGCGGCAATGAGCCCGATGGTTACTTTTTAAATCCAAAAACTTGGGGAACATACATTCACGGAATTTTTGATAATGGCGCAGTGGTGGAGAATATCCTTAATTTGGTTGGTGTTAAAGCTGTTGAAAAGTTAGATTTTCGCCAGTACAAGGAGGAAAACTACAATAAATTGGCTAATCTTGTAAGGGGAAATATCGATTTAGAGTATATATACAGCACACTTCAGAATGATTAACGGACACGGAAACGATATCCATCTATACGAGGGACAAATTGTAGCCGACTTCAGCTCCAATGTTGTTCCGTACGGAATGCATCCGTTGTTAGCCAATTTTCTGAGTTCGCAGATTATAATTGCCAGAAATTATCCCGAACCCGATGCCGTTTCGCTTTCAAAAAAAATAGCGAATTTCTATGGTATACCGAAGGAGTCTGTTGTTATCACTAACGGCTCTGCCGAAGCATTTTACCTTGTTGCTCATCTTTTTAGCGGTTGCTCATCAACCATTGTAGTTCCTTCGTTTGCGGAGTACGAGGATGCATCACGGATTCACAAGCATACGCAGCTATTTATTGATAATGTTGATTTTGCTAAAAAGTCAAACTTCGATACTAACCTTGTTTGGCTTGGGAATCCGAACAATCCTGACGGAAGGCATTTCGATGCCGATTATATAGAAAATCTGTGTAAACTAAACCCTAACACCTATTTTGTAGTAGATGAGGCCTATACGGGCCTATCCTCTGAGGATTGCTCTGCAATTAACAAAGTTTCAAACTGCGAAAACTTAATTCTAATCCGTTCATTAACCAAGGTTTTTGCCATTCCAGGTTTGCGCTTGGGGTACATTGTTGCAAGTCCTACTATATGCGAAAAGATAAAGTCGCTAAAAATGCCCTGGAGCGTTAACTCCATTGCCATTGCTGCTGGCTCGTTTATTATTGATAACTACAATCTGCTAGTGCCAAATATTGAGGAGTTGCTACAGTTATCGAGGAATTTACAGCGCCAACTAAAAACGGTTGAAGGAATTGATGTCATTGACTCGCCAACGAATTACTTTTTGGTAAAATCGCACAAAGGGAAATCGTCCGATTTGAAATCGTTCCTAATCAGCAATTATGGTTTATTAGTAAGGGATGCATCAAATTTTAGGGGATTAAACTCATCGTACATCCGTATTGCAGCGCAGCAAGAATCGTATAACTCAATACTGGTGGAAGGTATAAAACAATGGATTACTACACAATCATAAATCAACCTGAAAAGTTAATTATACCATTGGTTTTAGGATGGTTAATTGATTTAATTGTTGGTGACCCCTACTGGTTTCCTCATCCTATCAGGCTTTTTGGTAATATTATTTCCTTTGCAGATAAAAAAATCAACAGGAATGGATTCCGAAAATTTAAGGGATTTGTCGTTGTTTTGTTTTTGTTGATGTCCACCTTTGCGGCTTTCTATGGTATAATTTACTTATCGTCGGTTTCGATTTTAGCATACTATATTGTTGCAACTATTATGGTATACTACGGCTTGGCCAACAGATGCCTGATTTACGAGGCTAGGAAAGTTGATAAGGAACTAGCTGAGAATGGACTAGATGCTGGCAGGAAAAGGCTCAGCTACATTGTTGGACGCGAAACCAAGACGCTGAACGAAAACCAAATACGCACGGCAGTTCTAGAAACCTTATCGGAGAACCTGAGCGATGGCGTAATTGCTCCAATGTTTTACTACGCTATTGGCGGTGTACCGCTGATGTTCACCTACAAAATGGTAAATACGCTCGACTCAATGATTGGCTACAAGAACGATAAGTACCGCCAGTTTGGATGGTTTGCCGCCCGCACCGACGATGTATTAAACTTTATTCCAGCCCGAATAACCGCATTTCTTATGGTTTTGGTAACATTCAGCTATCGGGGGTTAGTTTTTGTGTTTAAGTATGGAAATAAGCACGCAAGCCCAAACTCAGGTTACCCTGAATCGGCGTTGGCAGGAATTCTGAACTGTAGGTTTGGTGGGCCAAATACGTATCACGGGGTTTTGGTAAATAAGCCCTTTATTGGCGATAATGCCCGAGCTGTTACATCAAAAGATATAAATAGGGCTTGTTGGATAAATATACTGGTAAGCGTGGCATTTACGTTATTGATTTTAGGATTGGTTTTAATACTGAAAAATCTTTAATGAGATACCGCCTTCAATCCAACTATAGACGCAATCAATGTTGTAAGAAAAAATAACCGCAGAAAAGTTGCTGGCTCCTTAAAAACAAGAATTCCTACCAATACGGTACCAACCGCACCAATGCCTGTCCAAACAGCATAGGCTGTGCCTATAGGAATACTTTGCGTAGCCTTTATTAAAAGCGCCATACTTATGGTCAATGCTATGGCAAAGCCTATATACCAAAGAACCATTTCGGTTCCATTGGTTTCTTTTGCTTTCCCAAGGCAGAATGCAAAGGCAACTTCGAACAAACCTGCAATAATTAATATAAGCCAATTCATATAGTTATGAAATAATTGTTAATCAATCTGTACACTAAAGTATGTTCCATTTCCCTGAAGTTCAATTTCGTTGAGTTTATCCAAAGGAATATTCTGAATATAGCACTTAATCATTCTAATGGTAATACCGTGCGTTACAATTGCAACCTGCTGGTTTGGATGACTTTGGGCGATAAAATTTAAACTTTCAACAACTCGGTTAAACATATCGGTAAGTGGTTCTGCATCCTTAATTGGTGCGGTGTAATCGAAATTATCGGGGAATTTTTTGCCTTCCATTTCACCCATACCTCGTTCCATTAAATGCTTTAACTCAGATATTGGTGCTTCGGATTGATACTTTTGTAATATTTCCGCAGTAATGCGGGCCCTTTTAAGGGGACTTGTATAGATTGCTTGTAATTTAAATTGCGATAGTTGCTTAGCAACAGCCTCGGCTTGCGCTATTCCATTGCTGGTTAAAGTTCCCTCGGTTTGTCCCTGACAAATTCGTTGGCTATTCTCAACCGTTTCACCATGTCTAATTACAAAAATCTCAGCCATTTTGTTGGTTAACTTTTTGTCGCATACGTTCCGAAACAAGAAATACCGCAGGTTTTCCTGAGTTTGGGTTGATTTGAGTAATTACCAGGGTGCCGTAAACCTGCTCAATATTCTGGTAGGTAAGCACATCGAACGGGGTACCCTGGCAGTGTAGGTTTCCGTTTTTCATCATCAACAGGTAATCGCAGTACTCGCTGGCAAGATTTAGGTCGTGGATAATCATCAGCACGGTTAATCCCATTTCGTGATTTAGCCGCTGTAGCAGGTTAAGCACCTGAACTTGATGTGTAATATCAAGGTGCGAGGTTGGCTCATCGAGAAGCAAAAGCTCTGGCTCTTGGGTTAAAGCTTGCGCAATGGCTGCCAGTTGCTGCTCTCCTCCGCTGAGTTGCCTCATTGGCTTATCTTTTAAGTGATAAGTGTTTGTGAGCCGCATATACTTTTCAGCAATGGAATAATCATCCTCTGATTCAAAGAACTGGAAAGGCTTGCGGTATGGTAATCTACCCAAAAGGATATAATCCTCCACGGTTAAATCGCCTATATCGGGAAACTGGCTAACAATGGCCATTTTCTGTGCTCGCTGCTTGTTTGTTAGGTGCGAAAGGTTAGCGTCATTCAAATTAACCGACCCACTTTTAAGCGGAATATCGCCAGCAATGCCACGGAAAAGGGTTGTTTTTCCAGAGCCGTTAGGCCCAATAATCCCTGCAAATGTCCCTTTGGGCAATGTAAAGTTGATATTGCCAAGCGAGAATGCCCCAGCATATCCGCAACTTAAATTATCTATTTTGATGAAGTTGTCCATTTAGCTGAGTTTCGATTTTCGCCTGATGTTACTTAGCACTACCATAAACACAACGCCACCAACCATTCCAGTAATAACACCTATAGGTAATTCGCTTGGGGCAATTATTGTACGAGCAATAATATCGCTTAGTACCAAAAACAGTCCGCCACCTAAAAATGAGCTTAGCAAAAGAATCCTGTAATCGGTTCCAACAATTTGCCTAGCCATATGCGGAATAATCAATCCAACAAAACCAATTACTCCTGCAACCGATACGCAAGCACCAGCCATTAACGAGGCAATTACGAACAGTATTTGTATTGATGTTGATGCATTAATTCCTAAATGCGTAGCCTTAGCCTGCCCTAGCTGAAGCGCATTTAGCGGGCGGGCAAACAGGTACGATGCTATTAATCCAATAATCGATATTGATATTATCACCCGAATTAGGTTTGTATTTGGCTCATCGAGCGAGCCCATAACCCAGAATACAATGCCGTGCAACTTATCGGTGGTGGAAACCGACATCAAAAACATTATAATTGACGATGTTACAAAGCTAATCATCACTCCAATTAGCAGCATTCGGTTGATATCAAGATTTCCCCTCTTCATTCCCAGCGTGTAAACAAGGAATATTGTGAGCAAAGCACCCACAAAACCAGCCAACGGAAGGGCATACATTCCTGCATCGTACAAGCCAAAAATCACCACTAGAGTAACGCCCATCGAGGCTCCACCTGATATTCCCAGGGTGTAGGGCTCAACCAAAGGATTACGGTAAATTCCTTGCAGTATTGCGCCCGTTAAACCTAGCGAACCACCCACCGCAATGGCAAGAATTACACGAGGAATTCTAATTTTTGTAAGAATGAAGTAATCCATTCCATCGCCACTGCTGAGTATTGAGGGAATATCGGATATCGATATTTTAACCTCGCCTACCGAAACCGAATAGATTACAGCAATTATTAACGCTGCAAGCAGCGTTAACGAGAAAAACAGCCAACTCAGGTACTTTTTCTTCATTGCTAAAATTCAATGCCTCCTCGGCTGGTTATTCCTTTATCGAATGGATGCGCAATTTTACAAATTTCGCTCACATAATCGGCCTTCTCAATTACTGCACAGGTTGCACCACGGCCTGTTAGAACTAGTTCTAGGTTTTCGGGCTTATTATCGATAAACTCAAGGAGTTTGGATTCCTCCAAGTAGCCATCGCGCACCGAAATCAGAATCTCGTCCATAATCAGCAAATCGAATTTTTCGGTTTTAATCAGTTCTGAAAGAGTTTCTATTCCTTTTGCCACATCTGTGCGAATTTCATTCTCATCCAATGTTTTATCGAGATGAGGATGCCCTTTGGCAAAAACCAAAACCTTTACGCCAAGCTTATCAAGAACACCAATTTCGTGATAGCCGTACTTATCGGGATTCTTGTGAAACGATGTGTAGCAAACCTTTAGTCCATAACCAATGGCACGTACGGCCAATCCAACAGCAGTAGTGGTTTTGCCCTTTCCGTTACCTGTGTAAATATGAATTAAGCCGGCCATATCTATTTGGAATAAATTAAGTTTATTACTCGTTCAAGGGTTTTTACAAAGGTAACAGGAGTTGGAGTACAAGCATCGTTTGAATCGATAATAAAGATTTTTTTGTTTTTTGCAGCGCTGAGCGTTGAGTAACTCTCCCAAACATTTTTCTCCTCATTGCCAACAATTCCCATTGTTACAATGAATATCACATCGGGGTTCGATGCAATAACAGCCTCGCGGGTAATTGTGCCTGTTTTTGTGGTTGTAACAACGTTTTTACCACCAGCAAGTAGAATGTAGTCGTTCATAAATGTACCCGGAATAACTGTGAATAATGGCTTTGCCCCAATTTGAAAGAATACCGAGGGCGATTTATCTTTTCGTGTACTACTAGCAAGGCTCTTAATCTTTGTCTCACTCTGAGTTACAATTCTCTTCGCGTTGCTTTCTGCTCCAATAATTTGACCAAGACGAATGGTTTGCTTGCAAATTTCGTCGAACGATTTTGCTGTAGGGAATGTTTCAACCCTTATGTTGAATTTCTTAAGCATATCCAATGTTTCGGGGTTGGTCATTGTTGTGGTAATAACCAAATCGGGCTTTAGGCTAACCACCTTCTCAATATTCACCTTAACCGCCGATGCAACAACCTCCTTGCCATTGGCAACTGCGGTATCGCAATAGCTGGTACAACCAACCAACTTGTGCTGCTGTTCCAAAAAGTAAACATTTTTGGTTAGCGATGGTGCAAGCGATACAATCCTTGTTGGAGTTTGTCCAAATACACTATAGTTCTGGCTAATAGAAATGAGCGCAATGCTCAGTAATTTGAATATCCTTTTTACCATTATAAAAGTTCTAAAAAGTAATGATTATCGTGCTTATATCTTCTCCCCAGTTTTATTGGCACTGGAGTTTTAAACGTTGGTCCATCGTACACAAAGCTGTGGTACTCTCCATTTTCAGCACACGGGTCGATGTTTGGCATTGCAAGTACTTTTGAAATAAAGTTATTGTCGATATCAACGCCAAGCCATTCCTCCGTAAGGAAATCTTCTCGCACCGATACAACCTTTGTTTTAAACCCAAAATCAACAAATTCCTTAATTAGCTCGGTGGTGCTTCTGTTCCAAAGTGGGAAAATTGCTACGATACCTAAATCGTTACAAACCCTCTCAATCCACACCCGATGCTCAACTAGGTAGATATCGCCAAATACACCTGCATTAATTCCTTGCTCTTTCAAACTATTCACAGCCTTCTTAAAACTTTCCTCGTATCCGTTCTCTCCAATTGGTTCCTGAATAATTGGAATTCCCATACAAAGAGCCTGAAGTTTAACAAGGTCGGATTTAATGCCGTGCGAACGCGACATCACTCCATCCTCATCGCACATATTAATCAGCGAAACAACCCTATTTTGAGGATTATTCATGAAGTTGAACATTGCAAGCATACAGTCCTTCCCTCCGCTCCACGACACAAAGGCATTCATTGTCCAAATAGTTTAACTTCTAAAAAGGAGATAGAAATATGAACCGGTATACTTCTAAAAGCCTTTTCCCCGAAGCTTGTTATACAAAAGAGTAAACTTGGCAGGTCTTCTGGCTTGTCCTGTTTTTGCAAGGCCTTCCCGCTACATAAAAGCAACAGTGGCAGAGTTTGAGTTGCAAAACGTTAATGGACTTACAGCTGCGGGTACAGCTCCGGCTTTTCACCGGATTCCCTATTACGGTCGTCCTCGAAATAGTATGAGGAACAACCACCAAATTTGCCAGTAAAATTACGAAAGATTTATGACAGATAAAACATAACCCTGTTTATGCTGTAAAGTTATGTTGTAAAGCCACTTTTTTCGAGGGGCTATTTGAAAACTTATTAGTTATTTCGCCGTTAAATATTGCATCGTTAATGCAATAACAAAATATTAAATACTAGAAATCAGTATAAATAGCCAAAAATCTACAGACGTGAGAAAAAAACTACTAATTAGAGACGTTACCCTTAGGGATGGTCAACAATCGTTGTTTGCAACCAGAATGAATCAGCAGCAAGTTGAGCGCGTGTTACCATATTTCCGCGATGCAGGTTTTTACGCTTTGGAAGTTTGGGGAGGTGCTGTTCCCGATTCAATTATGCGTTACCTTAACGAGGACCCTTGGGTCCGTTTGGAGACAATTAAGGCTGGAATTGGCGATTCATCAAAATTAACAGCACTATCGCGCGGTAGAAACTTATTTGGCTACAACCCTTACCCCGAGGAGGTAATTGAGGGCTTCAACAGAAATGCTGTAAAATCGGGTATCTCCATAATGCGAATTTTTGATGCGCTGAACGATACCGATAATATTCGCAGCACAGTTAAGTATGTTAAGGAGAATGGCGGAATGGCCGATTGTACAATTTGCTACACCGTTGACCCAAAGTTCTCCACAAAGGATAGAATACTTGCACGATTTAGCGGAAAAACGCTACCAAAACGCATTTTCACAGAGAAATACTATATCGAAAAAGCCAAGGAGCTTGAGGCAATGGGTGCCGATATGATTACCCTTAAGGACATGGCCGGCTTGGTTACCCCAGAGGAATCGGCAAGGTTTATTTCGTCCTTGAAAAGGGAAATTAAGGTTCCTATTGATTTCCACACACACTGTACTCCTGGCTATGGTTTAGCATCTACACTTACAGCAATTATTAATGGTGTTGATATTGTTGATACTGCAATATGGAACTTCGCTGGTGGTCCTGCTGCTCCTTCGTTTGAGTTAATTCAGATATTCTGTAATAAACTTGGAATTGACACAGGTGTTAACCTTAAAGCGGTTCAGGCAATTAACCTAGAGTTGAAGCAAATTAGAACCGACC
Organism: Bacteroidales bacterium; assembly: GCA_008933525.1. Classification (GTDB taxonomy): domain Bacteria; phylum Bacteroidota; class Bacteroidia; order Bacteroidales; family Tenuifilaceae; genus SB25. The sequence goes on from WBUV01000092.1 coordinate 8,463, forward strand.
TAAAGGATTTGGATACCTACGAGTTGCCCATTGACTTTGATATTACAAACTACACTCTACCAGCGCGTATCGACAACCTATTCGAAAAGGCTATTGTTTTTGCACAGGCTGGTAAATACAGCGCTTTACTTGAAAACTGTCAGGAAATAGAGAAGTACTTTAACTTCCCAGCACCCGACGAGAATGTTAAGCACGCCGAAATACCTGGTGGTATGTACACCAATATGCTTGCTCAGCTAAAGCAGTTGAAGTTGGAGCAACTACTACCTAGAGTTCTTGAAATAATTCCATCGGTACGTTTGGATGCCGGTTGTCCTCCGCTAGTAACACCAACAAGTCAGATTGTGGGTGCACAGGCAGTTAACTGCGCAATTGACGAGAGCAAAGGTCAGCCATTCTATACCAACAAGTCAATTCAGTATGTGAATTTGGTTAAAGGAATTTACGGAAAAACACCTCAGCCAATCGACCCTGAGTTTAGAATGAAGATTGCAGGCGTACGCGAGGAAACTCCATACAACACTGCAAACTACAAGAAACAGCCAAACCCAACTTTCCCCGAGTATGGCGATAATGTTAAGTTGGCTGAAACCGAGAAGGAAGAGTTATTACTAGAGTTATTCCCTCAGGTTGCTGAGAAATACCTTCATGATAAGGTACTTGCAAAACACGAAGCTAACAGGCAAAAACGTTTGGAGGCCGAAAGACAGGCAATCCTTGATGAAAAACGCAAATACGAATCGATGACCGAACAGGAGAAATTACAGAGGTTATTGGATGGTTTGGTAAATTATTTTTGTTAGTTCATATAGGTTAGTTTAGGTTAGAATTGAAAAGGGGTTTATTACCCCTTTTTTAATTTATTAGAACTCTATTGAACAATCACTTATAG
>WBUV01000093.1 GCA_008933525.1 Bacteroidales bacterium
GCCTGTTGGAATTCTTGAAGGAAATTTATTACATTGGAGTTTATCAACTTACGAAGAGCATATCGATAAAGCCAACCGTTTTAGCACAATATCGGCTCAAGAGTACTTTAAAATGGGCCGAAAAAGTAGCATTTTCAAGATATTCTTCAACTCGGGCTGGAGATTTTTTAAGGCATATATAATTAAACTTGGCTTTCTCGACGGGTATAACGGATTTGTTATCAGCTCATTTTCGGCATATACAAGTTTCTTAAAATACCTCAAGCTTCATCAACTCTACCTGAACGAACGGCAAAAAAAAGGAAAAGAAAACAATGCAAATAATAAATCAACTATTGTAGCATCATAAAATATCGAGTATGAAAATTGTTATTCTTGCAGCAGGCATTGGTTCAAGACTAGGAAACCCTCTCCCAAAGCCTTTAACTATTCTTAATACTGGAAAATCAATAATGCAGCAGCAAATTGATAATCTTACAACACATTTTGATTCCGATGATATTAATATTGTTGTTGGTTTCAAAAAGGACTTGATTATGGAGAATTTTCCCGATTTAACATATATATATAACCAAAACTTCGACACCACCAACACATCAAAAAGTTTACTTAAAGCACTTAAAAAATACAAAACCAGCTCTGTACTTTGGTTAAATGGCGATGTTGTTTTCGATGCTGAAATTCTTGGTATGCTAAAACCATTGATTGAGAAGAATCAGTCCTTTGTTTGTGTTAACAATAGTGCTGTTGGAGAAGAGGAGGTTAAGTACAACCTCGATAGCAACAACTTTATTAGGGAAATATCAAAAAAAATTAAGGATGGTAAAGGCGAAGCAGTTGGAATTAACTTTATTTCAAGTAACGACATTTCCACTTTCATTAAAAGACTTGAGGAGTGTGCCGACAACGATTACTTTGAAAGAGGTTTGGAATTAGCCATCGAAAAGGATAAAGTTAAAATTCTGCCTATCAATATATCGGAACATCGTTGTATTGAAGTCGATTTCAGAGAAGATTTGGATAAAGCAAACAACCTATTCAACAAACAATAAAAAAGCGCTTGGGTTGAAAACGATACTTTTTTGCGTTAATCCCTATGCATTTGGAATTCTAAAGCCGTTGCATGATGAACTTACCAACCAGAATCATCAGGTCTTATGGTATGTTCCAAACAAAATAAGGGATAAGTTCAACTACGCACACGAAGTCAATTTTACTAACTCCATTGAAGATCTATACCGTTTTAAAAGCGATGCAATTTTTGTACCCGGCAATGAGCTACCTCACTATTTAAGAGGAGTTAAGGTTCAAGTTTTTCATGGATTAGCCGGCGAGAAAAAAGGACACTTCAGGATTAGAAATTACTTTGACCTCTACCTAACACAGGGACCATATTTTACTGAACGCTTTATTCAACTCGCAAAAAAACATGGCGATTTTGAAGTGGTCGAAACCGGATGGTGCAAACTAGACACTCTTTACTCAAACCATGAGGAGTTCGGAAGGGCTCGAACAGAACTTTTAGAAAAATCGAACAAGAAGACTTTAGTACTTTTTGCTCCAACATTCTCTCCTTCGCTAACTTGCGCAATTGATGCAAAAAATAAAATATTCGAAATTGCTGAAAAAGAGGACGTTTATATACTTATAAAATTTCACGACTTAATGAATCCTGAAGTTATAGCAGAATATAAACACCTAGCATCAACAGCAAAAAATGTAGAGATTGTTGAAGATAGGAACATACTGAAATACATGATAATGTGCGATATAATGATAAGCGACACATCATCGGTTGTATATGAATTCACTCTTCTCGATAAACCCGTTATTACCATTAACTCAAACTCTGCAAATATTAACTGGAAAGATATTCCCAATGCAGAACTGCTCAGGGAAACTTTAATGGATGAAATTATTCAGGATAACTTCAAAAATATTCGTCGCTACACCATTGAGCAATACCACCCATACTCCGATGGAAAATCGTCGGCTAGGATGATTGCCGCAGTGGAGGAGTATATAAACAAACATAGAGTACCCGAAAAAAGGAAATTAAACATATACCGCAGGTACTTAATGAATAAGATGTTTGGCAATAGACCCAAAGATTTATAGCAACATGCAAATAAACAGTGCCGATATAAATAATGCTATTGAAGTTCTTCGGGGTGGAGGAATCATTCTTTATCCCACCGATAATATTTGGGGTATAGGCTGCGATGCCACAAACCCTGATGCAATTGAAAAAATCTACAAACTAAAGCAGCGAATCGAAAAAAGCGGCCTAATTATTCTGGTTGATGAACCAGGAAGAATTCCCTCCTACGTTAACGAAATACCAGAAATTGCATGGGACTTAATTGACCTTGCCAACGAACCACTCACAATAATTTACCCAAAAGCAAAAAATCTGCCCAAAAACTTAGTTGCACTCGATGGAAGTATTGGAATTCGTGTTGTTAACCATGAATTCTGCAAAAGGCTTATTCAACGTTTCGGGAAACCAATAGTATCGACATCTGCAAATATAAGTGGACAACCATTCCCACAGACTTTTTCTGAAGTTAATAGCATCATTGCGAAAGGAGTCGATCATGTTGTCCCTGAAACATACAACAATCCCATATCTCCAAAACCCTCGAGTATTATTCAACTTGGACTAGGAGGCACAGTTAAAATAATCAGAGATTAACAAAAAAGGCGAAACCCATTTGAGTTTTCGCCTTTGTGCTTTACTGCAAGCATCTTGCAATAAATATATATTAGAATTATCTAACCTCGTTTCAACCTACCTGATCCGTGCACTTTTGCATCAATCGTGGGATTTCCTTTTAAATCGATATTACCACTTCCGGTTACTCTGGCATTAAATTCAACCGTAGCCCAAACCTTAATATCGCCCGATCCGTTAATTTGCGCAGATGCTTTTTTTGATGAAAGTTGAGATGCATCAATATCGCCCGATCCGTTAATGCTGTACTCAACGCTCTCAAGAACTTTAGACCCAGCAACAAAAACATCTCCCGAACCATTCGATTTTACAACCAAAGAAACAGCCTCGAGAGCACCAATTTTCACATTGCCACTACCGTTAATTTTAACAACAAAATCTTTCGAAACAATCGGAGTTTTAGCCTCAATATTACCAGAACCATTCAATATTAAAGAACTATATGATGGCGACCAAATATTTACAATAATTTTGTTATCGCTGTTTGGCCAACGAAAACTTGAATCTTTCTTCTTTAACTTAAGTATTCCTTCCTCAACATAAATGTTTAGATCATCAATAATGCTCTGAGAGGCAATTACTTCAACAACATACTCGGACGACTGACTAATATTTACATTTGCCGAAATGCTATTTTCAACACCGGAAAAACCTTTAACATTAATATTTACTTTGGTTTGAGCAATAGTAAATAATGAACTGCCAACAAAAACAATAGTTAGCATTGTAAATAATTTTCTTTTCATGGTATAATTTTTAAGTTATTGTTTCATTTAAATCAATGACTTTAATACCTTTACTTTTGCTGCATTAAATATTTGTTTTTTTAAACATTGAGATTAGCCTCAAAATTGGTACATTTGTTGTAATTAAAGAAATATGATTCAACCAACAAAACATACTCCACGCTGGATAGTTTTCCTAATTGATGTTATTATTTGCTTAGTATCAATAGTGCTCTCCTATTTAATCCGATTTGAGTTTAGAATTAGTGTGGAGCAAATTCACACATTGAGAATGGTCGTTCCACTGGTGCTATTCATTAGAGCATTTAGTTTTATGGCTTTCCGATCGTACGCAGGGCTTATTCGATATACTAGTGCTAAAGACGCTGAACGAATTTTCCTTGTTATATCAACAAGTTCAATACTTCTTTTCCTTGTTAACTTTATCAATTACTCAGGAACTGAGCAGTTTATCATTCCAAACTCTATTCTTCTCATCGATTTTTTTATCACAACAATCCTGCTCGTTGGATCAAGGTTATTTTACAAAACAGTTTACTATACAATAAAAAACACCGATATTGACAAGGACAACATTATAATTGTTGGGGTTGAGCAATCGGCAGCTGCGGCAAAAAGAGCTATAGATAGAGACACCATATCCAATTTAAAAGTTATTGCCTTTATTGACCCTCACAACCAACAGGAAGGAAAAAAAATTGAAGATGTTGACATTTACAACACTTATAAACTTGACTATCTCCTCCAAAAGCATAAGATTTCGAAGGTAATCATTGCCCAAAAAAGCCTCGATCCAATTAAAAAGACCAAAATTATTGATAAGTGCCTTAACTTTGATGTAAAAGTGCAAACAATCCCCGATGCTACTGCATGGATTAATGGAGAGTTGAGCTTAAATCAAATCAAAAGCATCAAAATTGAGGATCTATTGGAGCGCCCACCAATAGTGCTTGATAAAAAAAGAATCCAATCGTACATTAAAGGCAAAACCGTTCTAGTTACTGGCGCAGCAGGCTCAATTGGAAGTGAGATGGTTCGGCAAATCTCCAAGTTTTACCCGAAAAAGATTATTCTTTTCGATCAGGCTGAATCGCCCCTTTACGACTTGGAGCTGGAATTAAAAGAATCGCTGCATTTCTACGAGTTCGAAACTGTAATTGGTAGTATTACCAACAATTACAGGGTAAACAAATTATTTGAGGTTTATAAACCAAACGTTGTGTTCCACGCTGCTGCATACAAGCATGTTCCCATGATGGAGAACAATCCTACGGAGGCTGTATTCAACAATGTTAGCGGAACAAAGCTAATTGCCGATACTGCCGTTAAGTATGGTGTTGAGAAGTTCGTAATGATTTCGACCGACAAGGCTGTAAACCCAACAAATATTATGGGAGCCAGTAAACGAATTGCTGAGATATACACTCAAACCCTAAACAAATCGGCTGATACCAACTTTATTACCACACGATTTGGAAATGTATTGGGGTCGAACGGATCGGTTATTCCTAGATTTCGGAAACAAATTGAGCAAGGCGGTCCGCTCACGATAACACATCCTGAGGTTACACGATTTTTTATGACAATACCTGAGGCCTGCCAGTTAGTGCTCGAAGCAGGCGCAATGGGCCAAGGAGGCGAGATATTTATTTTCGACATGGGCAAATCAGTTAAAATTCTCGACTTGGCAAAGAAAATGATAAAACTATCGGGATTGACCCTTGGAAAGGATATTCAAATAAACTTCACAGGACTTCGTCCTGGCGAAAAACTATATGAGGAACTTCTGAATAACAAGGAGAATACTATTCCAACTTATCATCCCAAAATAATGATAGCAATGGTTCAGGATTACCAACCAGAAGTTGTTTTCTCAAAAATAAACGAACTTATTGGTCAACTATCCAACCATAACAATTTCAGGATAGTATCGCTTATGAAGGATATTGTTCCCGAATTCTTAAGCAAAAACTCAATTTACGAAGATATCGATCGTCATAAAAAGTTTGCTTCCGATGACCAACCCAAAACCGCATGAGTTCTTCCATAGCATTCCTATTCAAATCCGATTCAACGATATTGACAAGCTTGAGCATGTCAACAATTCGGTTTATCAGCAGTTTTACGACTTGGGAAAAGTAGATTACTTTGACCTTGTGCTAGGCGAGCATATGGACTGGAACGTGGAAGGCTTAGTGATTGCAAGCATTTCAATAGAGTTTCTAATCTCAATTCAACTTCACGATAAAATTGAAGTTCGTAGTAAAGTTTACGAGATTGGCAATAAAAGCCTTAAAATGAAGCAGGAAATCTTTAACCTAACCACGGGAACAGTTGCATCAACCAGCAAATCGGTAATGGTAAACTACAGCAATTCTCAAATGAAAACATTGCCTATTCCGGACAAATGGAGAGAAAGAATATCGGCTTACGAAAAAGACTTATCCTTTTGAGTACAAATCAATCAACCCTACAGGAATTTCCATTTTCACAATTTTCGCCTCAACATCAACTTCAATAACAAGATCCTCAACTGCAGGCAAAATAATTTCGGAGTTCGTGGGGGTATTAACGTAAAAAATTGAGTTTAGGTTAAACTCCTCGAAATTTGTGATAACTCCAACTACTACATCGTTCTCGGAAACAACGGCATACCCAACTAAATCTTTCAATTCCAGGTCATCATCTTCTGGAACAAACTTCGAAAGAATTAGAACTTTACGCCCAACAAGTTCTTCGGCAGTATATAAATCGTCCACCTCATCGAACTTGGCTATAATTCTGTCGTCGGATTTATGTTTGGCGGAGCTAATAAAAAAAGGAATCGGTATTCCGTCTATTTCAACGAATACCGATTCAAGATCTTGCGGATTAACATTTAATGATTCGTCCCAAGTTATTTGGAACTCACCCTTTATGCCATGGGTTCTTTGAATATAACCTATTTCAACAAAACCGGCATAATCCATGCCAATGCTATGCTTCAGAGTTTTCAGCCTCGGTAGTTTCCTCAGCAGCCTCAGCAGGAGCTGATGCTTCTTTAGCAGCCATCTCAGCACGTTTCTTTGCAATTTCCTGAGCACGTGCTTCACGTACTTTAGCCTCTGCATCGAGACGTTGCTTTAATGCATCGCGTTTGTCTTTTGAAAGAGAATCAACCTTAGCTTTCACTTTAGCATCCTTCTCAGTCATCCATGCTTGGAATTTTGCCTCGGCAACATCAAGAGTGATTGCACCCTTACGAACACCATCAAGCAAATGTTTTTTAATCATAACACCTTTGTACGAAAGAATAGCCCTACAGGTGTCGGTAGGTTGAGCGCCTTTTTGCAGCCAATCTAATGCCCTATCAAAGTTTAATTCAATAGTAGCAGGATTAGTAATCGGATTGTATGTACCAATCCTCTCAATGTATCTGCCATCTCGTGGCGCCCTGCTATCCGTCACCACAATGTGGTAGTAGGGAAGTTTCTTCCTACCATGACGGCTTAGTCTGATTTTTACAGGCATAATTACGCTTTTTTAGTTAAACCTACATTTTTTATTTGCCCGGCAAAGGTACACTTTTTTAGATTATTAACTAACTGAATCAATGATTTTTTTACCTCAAACTAATTGAGCCAATAAATATCGAGCAAACAACGTTTACAATTTAACCAACACAAAGTTGATTGCATTTAATATATTTGTATACGGAAATTAATCTTTTCTGATGGCATTAGCGGATAAAATTAGTGGCGGAGTTGCGGGTTTTATAAATTCGATTATAAACGGATGGAGCTTACACCGAGTTGGCATCCTAAGTACTATTATTGTTCATCTGCTTATTCTTATTCTCTTCCTGGTATTTAAGATTGAGACGAAAAAAGTACACTATGGCTCAACCATTGAAATGGAGTTTGAGCAAGAAAAGATTATTGAGGAAGAAGTGGTAGAAAAAACTGTATTGCTACCCAAAGACGCCATAAATCCAGAGTTTGAATCCGAAGCGATAAGGAATTTTGCCGTTGATGCAAGTGACAAAGATTTGAATGCCGGGCTAAGCGACGAAAAAAACATCGATGCAAATGAACTTTACAATGAGGCAAACCGATTAAAAGAACAGATGCAGAGCAACAAACAACTCTACGAAGAAGCCCAAAAATCGCCGGAAGGTCTAATACCCAATACTCCTGAAAAAAACATACCAGAGGAAAAGAAGACTCAGTACAAGGGACCAACCGTTGCATCGTACTACTTGGAAGGTAGGAAAGCTTATAAATTACCAATTCCATCGTATAAATGCCAGCTGGGAGGACAAGTGGTTGTAAATATAGTAGTAACTGTCGACGGAAGAGTTGTTGATGCTGAAATTGACCGGGCAAACTCTGTTACCGACGATTGCATTAACGAAGCGGCCATTGATGCTGCCAAGCGAAGCTTATTTTCTCCATCGCAAAACAACACAAAACAAAAAGGAAGTATTACTTATTTGTTTGTTCGACAGTAATAAATTTGCATTAACTTAGAATGCAGCCATCAGTAGATTAATATCCCGTGAGGGTAAGTTGTATAAACGGCCCAGATAATCGTTGGTTAGTATTCCATTGTAAACATAAACACCGTGCCTCAACCCTGCGTCATCCTTTAGTTGCTGTTTAAAACCACCCGTTTCGCCAATTATTCCAAGCATTGGGGCAAAAACGTTACTCATTGCAATTGATGCTGTTCGCGCTACACGCGAGGTTATATTTGGCACACAGTAATGAATAACATTGTGCTTTACAAACGATGGGTTGTTATGATCGCGAAGCTCTGAGGTTTCGAAGCATCCTCCTTTATCGATACTTAGATCGATGATAACTGAGCCACGTTTCATGAGCATAACAAGTTCCTCAGGAATGATAAAACGCTGGTTTGTTTCCTCGGGCGAAAGAGTTCCAATAACCACATCGGCGGTTTTAAGGACACGCCCTAATATTTGAGGATGAAAAATTGATGTGTATAATCGTTGCCCTAACAGGTTCTGGAGCTCCATTAACCGTTTTATGGAATCGTCGAAAACTTTCACAGTTGCGCCAAGTCCTAATGCTGCTCTGGCAGCAAATTCGGCTGCAGTTCCAGCACCAAGGATAACCACCTCGGTTGGAGTAATACCCGAAATGCCGCCAAGCATCACACCCTTACCTTTGTTCACATTGCTTAAATACTCTGCAGCAACTAGCACTGATGTACTTCCAGCAATAGTGCTCATTGCCCTTACAACAGGATAAACGCCATCGGAGTCGCGGATACTTTCGAATGCAATTGCAGTAATTTTTTTCTGGATTAAATTTCGCAGATAATCTCCGGTAGTGCTATTCAGGTGTAACGACGATATTATTACCTGGTTTTCTTTCACGAAATCAAACTCAGAGGGAATTAATGGAGACACCTTGAGAATAATTTCGCTTCGGTAAACCTCCTGGAGTGTGTCAACAATTTGTCCACCTTTTTCGCTATACTCACTATCGCAGTAATTAGCCTGTTTACCGGCATCCTTCTCAATTATAATTTCGTGACCCTGGTTCACCATCATCTCAACAGCCTCTGGGGTTAAGGGGATTCTACTCTCGGTTGAGTCGGCCTCTTTTGGAATGCCAATGGTTAATTTCTTGTTCTTCCTTCCGTATTCAAGGCGTTCTTCTTGCACTAATAAACCTTTGGCAAAGGGAAATTCAGGAATAGGTGATGTTGATCGGCCCATTATAT
>WBUV01000534.1 GCA_008933525.1 Bacteroidales bacterium
GTATATAGATATCCGCTCCAGCGTAAGGGTAAATTAGCGCGATGTTTGGAAGTTTGTCGTTGGCTTGGGCGCATCCTTTTCGGAATGGAGGCAACTTTCTGTACTCCGCGTGAAGTTTAGTGTAGAACCACTCCTGCGCTGGAGGCAAAACAAACCAACTGGTTTCGAACATTTCCTCTTGTTTTGCACAGCCTAACGTTAGCCTATTCTTCTGGTCTTTGTCAACATAAATTTTATGGTGATAGGAGCAAGGCAAAGTTTTAGTTTTAACTACAGGAATGTACTCCGTAATAGTATCTGTGCAATTCTCCGATGCCATTAGTCCGCTTTGCTTGCAGGTTACAACCGATTTTAAATCGAACCAAGGTGGCGTGAACCAATTTGATGTTGGCAACAATGAGAATATGTCGAACATAACAGGAGCAGCGGCTGCAACGCCAATCAAATCGGCACGTCCCTCGCCATCGGCGTTTCCTACCCAAACGGCAACCGTATAGTCGGATGTAACGCCAATAGCCCAAGCATCGCGAAAGCCATAGCTGGTTCCAGTTTTCCAAGCAATACGTTGCGATGAAATAAAATGTCGCCAAGCGCCATCTTCACCCGGACGATTTGCCTGAGTTAACGCCTCAAGCGTTAAGTATGCTGCGCCCGAACCAATACCGTTGCAGTTGAATATCTGCTTAACTTTTGCGGTGCTATCGAGTTGATACCTTAACACAACGTTACTATTCTGAATGCCTCCAGCGTTTCGGCTAAGCGCAGAGTATATTCCAGCGAGTTCCCACATACTAGCCTCGGCACCTCCCAGAATAATTGAAAGTCCATAATGACTAGGTGGCTTGTTGATGCTTTTTACTCCCATTTGTTGAAGATTGTTATGGAACTTTTCAATTCCATACTGCCTTAAAAGGTTAACTGAAGGTACGTTTAGCGAGCGCGATAAAATCTCGTTGGCTGAAACCATTCCCTCGAAAGTTTTGCTGAAATTCTGGGGTGTAAAATCGGAATATGCAACTGGAATATCATTCACAAGTTGACGCGGATAAAGGAGTCCTTCGTTGAGCAAAAATCCGTACAGGAATGGTTTTAGTAGGCTACCATAGCTCCGTTTCGATTTTATAATATCAACCCTCGATGAGTTCTCTGGCTTATCGGATAGGATATTTCCAATGTAAATCAACACCTCGCTTGTTCTATTGTCGATAACCATTGCAGCCATATTCCTTATTCCATTGGCCATAAAGTGTCGATGATAGCGCGATGTAATACTATAGGCATTATCGTATAAGCGTTTATCGATGGTTGATTTTACCATTTTACCCTTGAGTCCATCGTGAATACATCTGGTAAGCAGATGGGTCGCGTCCTGAGGTAAATCGTTGGCTGGATTTGGTGCGGGTTCAAGTAACGCCAATTGGTAGGTTTCATCATCAATATAGCCCTTGCTTTTTAACTTAGCAAGCAGTCGGTTGCGTTTCTCGATTAGCAGATTCTGATTTCGGCCAGGGAATATGAGGCCAGGAGCGTTTGGCAGAATTGCCAATGTTGCAGCCTCGGCCCAGCTGAGGTTATTGGGACTTGTGCCAAAATATCGCCAAGCGGCAGCATCCAAGCCAACCACATTTCCGCCAAACGGTGCTTGCGATGCGTACTTGGCCAGTATGGTGCGTTTTGAAAAGGCAAACTCTGTTCTAACGGCCAAAAGCATCTCTATGCCTTTCTCGTAGAAAGTTCTGGGCTTTCCTCGCCTCGATAGG
>WBUV01000094.1 GCA_008933525.1 Bacteroidales bacterium
AACTTAACCCCATCGGTCTTGCGGATGCTTCCACACTTAGCAACCTCACCAAAACGAGGGAATGCCACGTTGGCTAAATAGCCAATCATAACGGCACTAAACAAGTTTGATAAGGAAACCTTTTTGCCCAGCGGTTCAATTAGAATTCCCCAGCGGATGGCTCTTAAAACATGGGCAATAAGTCCGGCTAGTATTGACAGAAGAATCCAAAAGTAGTTTACACTCCTAAAGCCTTTTACAACATGGTCAAAATCTACGCTTCGGAATGCATAGTAGAGCAAAAGAATAGCTAAGGCTAAAAAAACAGTAAAGTTGATGTATTTGCCTACAGCTTTTTTCAATGGTGTATTATGGTTGGGTTATACAAGTCGGTTTGTAACTGTATCGGGGAAAATAACTGTAGGTTTAAACTTTTTGGCCTCCTCAAAATCCATCGATGCGTAGGACATAATAATTACCACATCGCCAACAACACACTTACGGGCAGCTGGGCCGTTAAGGCAAATCTGGCCTGTGCCGCGCTCACCTTTAATAACGTATGTTTCCAAACGCTCGCCATTGTTAATGTTAACAATTTGAACCTTTTCGTTCTCAATTAGATTGGCAGCATCCATCAAGTCCTCATCAATAGTGATACTCCCAATATAATTAAGATTTGCCTCGGTTAACGTTACCCGGTGGATTTTCGATTTTACTACTTCTATAAACATTGTGGTGGAATTATTTCTTACAAATTACTTAAAAATAACATTATCAATCAACCTTACCTGCCCAGCACGAACAGCAATACAACCAACAACTTGCTCGGCAGCATTCCAATCTCTAACAGGCTCTAGTGTTTTAGCATTCGATAGTTCAAAATACTCAACCTCTAAATGAGGATTACTATTTATGGTGGTTTCAACCCAATTAATCAATTCTTCTACGCTCTTTTCACCCATTTTGTTGCGTGCCTCGAATAGGGTTTTTGAGATTAACGGAGCGTTTGCCCTTTTCTCTGGAGTTAGCAGCATATTACGGCTACTCATAGCCAAGCCATCGGCTTCACGCAGAATTGGACAGCCAACTATCTCAATATTATAGTTGAATTTGAGTACTAACTCCCGTATAATTGCCAACTGCTGAAAATCCTTTTGTCCGAAGTACGCTCGGTGTGGCTGAACAATATCGAACAATTTACTAACCACCTGTGCTACACCGTTAAAATGGCCTGGACGATGTTTTCCCTCCATCACATTATCTAGCATACCAAAATCGAACTGACGGGTGTCGGGTTCAGGATAAATTTCGTTTTCGGTAGGCATAAAAACGTAATGTGCACCTGCCGACTCAAGCATCGCCAAATCTTTTTCGGGAGTTCGTGGGTAATTTTTAAGGTCGTTTTTATCGTTAAATTGTGTTGGATTCACAAAAATACTCACAGCAACCACTTCGTTTTCGCTTGCGGCTTGCTTAACTAAAGAAACATGTCCCTCGTGCAAGGCTCCCATTGTTGGCACAAAACCAATAGACTTGCCTTCTCCTTTTAACTTCCTAAGAATCTGTTTAGTTTCTTCAATGGTGCTTAGAACTTTTATCATAATTAGGTGCGTTATATTATCAACATAACAAGCCTGCAAAGGTTGTAAAATTTTAAATGATAATAAAAATTGAGACCCAAAATGATGCTCAAAAACATAGTAAAAATTGGTTAATTGAAAATCAATAGGAAAGGCAAAGAATAAAGTGAAATATTTTTTATATTTTTGTGGTCAGATTGGAAGTAGCCCGGATTCGAAAAACTTTCGAAAGTCCGGGTTTTATGCCAATGCTCATTTTTATTGAGTTTTTGGACTCAAACATGGTTTTATGGATAAACACTTAAGAAAAGCACTTGCGAGGTTTTAGGTATTTTAAGAATTAGAAGATTAATTTAAAAGCAAAATCTAGTGAAAAACACCAAGGTATTGTATATCTCGCAGGAAATTACTCCTTATCTGCCCGAAAGCGAGATATCGAAAATTGGAAGGTATTTGCCCCAAGGTATCCAGGACAAAGGGAAGGAAATCCGCACATTTATGCCTCGATTTGGTTGCGTAAATGAACGTCGTAATCAACTCCACGAGGTTATCCGTTTATCGGGGATGAATCTAGTAATTGATGATACCGACCACCCACTAATCATTAAAGTAGCCTCCATTCAGAGTGCCAGAATGCAGGTTTACTTTATCGATAACGAGGATTATTTTCAACGCAAGTTTGTACTTACCGACGAAAAGGGAGATTACTTTGCCGATAATGACGAGCGCGCAATATTCTTCAGCAAGGGGGTGTTGGAAACCGTTAAAAAGTTACGCTGGTCGCCCGATATCATTCATTGCCACGGATGGTTAACAGCCTTCGCCCCAATAATGATAAAGAAGGCTTATGCCGATGATCCCCTTTTTGCAAAATCGAAGGTTGTTTATTCGGTTTACGACGATGAGTTTGGCACGCCTCTTGATGCTAACGTGCGCAAGAAAATTCTAATGGATGGCATTGCTAAAAAAGATGTTGAGGTACTAAAGGATTCAACATTTTCCAATATAAGTAAATTGGCAATTGCATATTCCGATGGAGTAATTGTTGGCAGTCCAAAAATTAATAATGAAGTAATGGAGCATATCAATTCGTTGAAAAAGCCCGTTCTTAATTATCATGACGAGGACAAATATATTGACGCGTTCAACGAGTTTTATGATATGGTTTTAAATAACGCAGGTGAAACAAAAAGAAAGAATTAGAAACAGAAAGATTATGATTTTTAATAAAAGCCTTAGCACTATCAAAAGATTAAGTTTTTTACTTGTTTTGATATTAACATTACATTCTTGTTATAACGATCCCCAGTTTTTAGGGAATAATCTTATACCAGAAGACGACATTTACGGAGTTAAAACCGATACGCTTTTTGAATTATCGGCTTACACCCTTACACAGGATTCCATTAATACCTTTCTTCCTACCGAAGGAATTTTGGGGTATGTAAATAGTGAAATTTTTGGATCAACTAAGGGTAGCTTTGTTGGAAGATATTTACCATCAAAATCGACTGAAGGTTACGGGGGCCCTACGGCTAAGCCCGATTCTCTTTTCTTCTTTTTTACTCCAAATTCCTTCTATGGTGATTCCACAATTCAATTAACAATTAAGATACATGAGTTAAATGACACCTCTGTTCTTTGGGAACCTTACAATGGACTTAAAAGCATGGAGGGAAAATACAATCCTGTTCCATTCCTAACGGCAACATATAAAGGGGGAAGTCAACTTAAAATTCCTGTTGACACTTCGTTTGCCCGATTACTTATGGACTCAACGGCGCTTGCCGATACTAAAAACTTTTACACTAAGTTTAAAGGTTTTTATATAACCTGCGACGATCTTCCTGGGTTTGGTGGCGTTGCATATAACTTTTCTACTGTAAATGCCTATCTAAAGCTTTTTTATCATTACGAAAAGGTGATTGATGGAAAGGATTCGACTATTAATACTACAAAAGCATACAGTTTTAGCGGCTCTAGATTTTTACACTATCAGCACGATCATACTAGAGCAAACTCCTCCAAGGCGATTAAATACTTAAATGATACAATTAATCAGGATACCGTGTTTTATACTCAGGGATTAGGCGGTGTTTATGGAAAAATTAAACTCGATGGGTTAACTCAATGGCTCGATTCAATGCCAGTTATTATTCATCGAGCCGAGCTAATAATTGGAAGAGATAACCCTACAACTATTACTCCCGATTCGGTTGTTAATCAACTTGTTTTTTACTACAAAATTGAGGATAGTTGGGCTGGTATGATAATTGACCAACAGTTTCGAAATTCAACTAAGAACAATGGTAGTTTGAGAAAATATAGCGATGATTATAACGTAAATATTACTAGCCAGTTCCAAAGGATTTTAGAGCAGGAAATTAAAGATAGAAGTATATACGTTTTCCCAAGTTCAAATTCAACAATTTCAAGGGCTGTACTTCAATCAGGGAGCAGCAGTCGTAAACTAAAATTAAGGTTAACCTATACAAAATTGAAGTAATGTGCGGAATAGTAGGATATATAGGGAGTAAGCAAGCTTACCCAATAATAATTAATGGACTTAAACGTCTTGAATACCGAGGTTATGACTCTGCAGGTATTTGTGTTGTAAGTGAAACACCATTTACTGCTAAATGTAAGGGAAAGGTAAGCGATTTAGAAAATTTTATTGGTGACCATAGCGTTGCCGGAACCATTGGAATTGGACATACTCGATGGGCTACCCATGGCGAGCCAAACGATACAAATGCCCACCCTCACGAGTCCATGAACGGAACATTTATTTTAATACATAATGGAATTATCGAGAATTATGGTATTCTGAAATCTAAACTTGAAAAGCGAGGTTATATTTTTAAGTCCGAAACAGATACAGAGGTTCTTGTTAACTTAATTGAATACATCTATCTTAAAGGTAATGTCACTCCAGAAATTGCAGTAAGACTTGCTCTAACAAAGGTTGTAGGAGCCTATGGTATTGCCGTAATTTGTCGCGACGAGGTAGACACTCTTATTGCTGCAAGAAAGGGCAGTCCCTTGGTTGTTGGGGTTGGCGATGGAGAGTATTATGTTGCATCGGATGCAACGCCAATAGTTGAGTTCACCAATAGTGTAATATTCTTGAACGATAACGATGTTGCCATTCTTAAGAGGAACGAAATGGTTCTTAAAACAATCTATAATGAGGCATTAGAACCAAACATCCAAACGCTTGATTTGGATATTGAAGCAATAGAAAAGGGTGGCTTTGATCATTTTATGCTAAAGGAGATTTTTGAGCAACCACGAAGCATCCATGATACTTTTAGGGGTAGAGTTTCAACCAATCCCTTTGACATTCACTTGGGCGGCTTGTATAAGGTTATTCCAAATCTTGTTGACGCTAAACGGATTATTTTAATTGGATGCGGAACTTCGTGGCATGCCGCTTTGGTGGGCGAATATCTTTTAGAGGATTTGGCACGTATTCCTGTTGAGGTTGAATATGCCTCGGAGTTTAGATATCGTCATCCAATTATCTATAAGGATGATGTTGTAATAGCCATAAGTCAAAGTGGAGAAACTGCAGATACTCTTGCTGCAATCCGTATGGCAAAGCAGGCCGGCGCCATGGTGCTTGGTATATGCAACGTAGTTGGGTCGAGCATTCCTCGAGAAACTCATGCAGGAGTTTACACCCACGCAGGACCAGAAATTGGCGTTGCGTCAACCAAAGCATTTACTGCTCAGGTTACTGTTTTGATTATGATGGCAATTCTTTTAGGTCGCAAAAAAGGTGAGATAAATGATGATCGCTACAACGAGTTAATAAACGAATTGGCCAATGTGCCCGATAAGATCGAAAAAATATTACAAGCAGATCCTTTAATTCTTGAGATTTCGAAACGATTTAAAGATGCCACCAATTTCCTTTACTTAGGAAGAGGATACTATTTCCCTGTAGCCCTTGAGGGTGCATTAAAGCTTAAGGAGATTTCATACATTCATGCCGAAGGTTATCCTGCTGCCGAGATGAAGCATGGTCCAATTGCATTAATTGACGATACAATGCCAGTTGTTGTTATTGCAACCAAGGATAACAGTTACGAAAAAATTGTTAGCAATATTCAGGAGGTTAAGGCACGTAAAGGTGTTATTATAGCAATTGTTACAGAGGGCGATACGGTTATCAAACAAATGGCCGATTATGTTATTGAAATTCCTGAAGCAGGAGAGGTTGTTGGCGCATTGCTTTCTGTTGTTCCTTTGCAAATGCTATCATACCACATTGCTTTGTTAAGGGGTTGCAATGTTGATCAACCACGAAATCTTGCAAAATCAGTAACGGTAGAATAACTTATCGCTAAAAAAAGTTAATTTTTAATTGAGGAGAATAAATAAAAACTAAATTTGTGTCCTCATTTAAAAATCGGCTCGTAGCTCAGCTGGTAGAGCACGTGACTCTTAATCATGGGGTCGAGAGTTCGATCCTCTCCGAGCCGACAAAAAACCACCAACTTGGTGGTTTTTTTGTTTTTAGGCAAATATTAATTTGTTTTTGTGCTAATTTTGAAAAAAATGCCACTATGAGCACTCAAATAAACCCAACTACCATTGAGTTCCTTTCGGAGCTTAAGGAGAATAATTACAGGGAGTGGTTTCAGGAGAACAAAAATCACTACACTCTAGCAACCGAAAATTTCAAGCAAGTTCTGCTACAACTTATAGCTGGAATAAACGAGTTCGATAAGAGTTTGGGATTAATTGAACCAGCCGATTGCCTATTCCGGATTTACCGGGATGTTCGGTTCTCGCCAAACAAACAGCCTTACAAAACAAACCTTGGCGCATACATTGCTATAGGTGGGCGCAAAAGTACATTTGCAGGTTACTATTTTCATATTGAGCCTAACGCATCGTTTTTGTCGGGGGGAATTTATATGGCTCCAAATGAAATTATGAAAAGAATACGCGAGGAGATATCGGATAACGTGGATGAATTCCTAAAGATAGTTGAGTCTAAAAATTTCAAGAAATACTTTGTTTTTGACGAAACCGAGAAGTTGAAAAAACTTCCTCGGGGTTTTGAGAGTGGCTCTAAGGTGGATGAGTTTCTTAAGTTGAAGCATATAACCCCTTTTCACGAGCTTTCCAATACCGAGTTGCTAAAACCAAACATTCTGGAACACGCTTTGATTGTTTACCGTGAGATGTATCCGCTAATAGCATTTTTAAACAGAGCCATTAAGTAGACATTAGATTAAAGAATTGCCTTATGAGGATTTTATTAGGAATATCATTTATTGTTTTGCTATACTTTAACACCAACGCTCAGGTTGGATTTACACAGGAAGGAATGGCATCCTACTATGCCAACGATTTTGAAGGGCGCACAACTGCCTCGGGCGAGCGGTTTAGCCACAAAAAGGCTACTTGCGCCCACATGTCAATCCCTTTTGGAGCTTTGGTTAAAATTACGAATTTAGAGAATAGCATCACAGCAATAGTTCGCGTTAACGACCGTGGTCCATTTGTTCCCGACCGCATAGTGGATGTTAGCCAATCGGTAGCAGAGCGACTTGGAATGGTTGGTAAAGGAACCGTTAAGGTTAGCATTGAGGTGGTTGATAATAGTGGATATAGCATTCAAAAATCCGAGTCGGTTCTGCAACCAGAGAAAACCGAAATTCCTGTAGCTACAAATCAGCCCAAGGTGGAGAAAGAGACAACTATAGTTAAAAAAAGTGAGACCACAGAGAAGGTCGAGGAAAAGAAAAAGGAATCGGAGTTATTTACCTTGAAGGTTGAAACATTGGCAGCAAAAGGCTTCTCCATACAAATTGGAAGTTACAAGGAACTTGTTAATGTACTCCGAATAGCAGCTGATATACAAAATACAACTAAAAAGGAGACAAAAATACAGGTGATTACAATTAATGGCGAAAAAATTTACCGATTGATGGTTGGCTCGTTCAGCAACAGAAAAGAGGCTGAAACGGCCAAGGAAAAGATTTCTAAAGTTTACAAGGATTGCTTTATTGTGGAGTTAAAGGAGTAGTATCGAGTTTGACTTATCGACTTTTTTTGTAATATTGAACTAAATAGATTAACCAACCAACTTAATACTATGAGAAAACTATTTGTTCTATCGGTTACAATGCTATTTGCATTTGCTGTTTTTGCTCAGAACGACTCCAAAGTTGTGGGTACTTGGCTTACTCAGTACGGCGACTCCAAAGTAACCATTAGTAAGGATGCTAAAGGGAAATTCAACGGCGAAATTTCTTGGTTACGCGAGCCCAACAAGAATGGGAAACCCAAAGTTGACGATAAAAACCCAGATGTAAAGCTACAGTCGCGCCCAATAATGGGATTGCGTTTGCTCGATGGCTTTACCTATAACCAAAAGGATAAAGAATGGGTTGATGGTAAAATTTACGACCCCAAAGAGGGAAAAACCTACAAGTGCCTAATGTGGTTTGAAGATAACAACTACGAAAAACTTCATGTTAAGGGCTACATTGGCTTCTCGCTTATTGGCAAGGAGGTTGTTTGGACTCTCGATAAGTAATAGCCATGGGCATCGCACGGGTGCTATCGGATTTTTTAAACCTTTTCTATCCAAATATTTGTCCAATTTGCCATAATGGGCTGGTTCGGGGCGAGGAGGTTATTTGCACATCGTGCATTTACCATTTACCACGTACACGCTACTGGAATTCAATAGATAATCAGGTAGCAAAAATATTTTGGGGCAGGGTGAACGTTGAGAACGCCTGCTCCTTTTTCTTTTTTGCAAAGGGAAGCCGATACCGTAAATTACTCCATCAACTCAAATATACCGGACGCTCCGATATTGGGGTTAAACTAGGCGAGGAATTTGGTTATGAGTTGAAGAAATCGGAAATATACTCATCCATCGATGCAATTATTCCTGTTCCTTTACATCCCAAACGGTTTAAGGAAAGAGGATATAACCAAGCAGAAAAGATTGCTGATGGACTTTCCAAAGGGATGGGAGTTCCTGTAATAACAGATGTGTTAATCCGTGCGCAGTATACTCAAACCCAAACCAAGAAAACCCGTGAGGAGCGAGTAAAAAATGTTTCGGAGGCATTTACTATTATAAACCCCGAGAAAGTTGAAAATAAACACGTACTACTTGTGGATGATGTTGTAACAACAGGAGCAACGCTTGAGGTTTGTGCGAATACAATGCTTACTGGAACAACATCGAAGGTTAGCATTGGGACTTTAGCTTATGCCTATAACCTATAGGGGTTATTGGGTTAATAAGTAATTAGGAAAATAATTAGAAAACCATCAGCCATTAATCCTCACACGACATTTACTGAGCATCGCCCCACCTATAATGATTAGTTTCAATTCCAGCAACATCCATAATTCGGTTAACCACGGTTAAAACCAACTCATCAATGTTTTTTGGAAGGCTATAGAATGAGGGACTTGCAGGGAGAATTATTCCCCCAGCAAGGGTTACGGTTCGCATATTCTCAATATGAATTAGGCTGTAGGGCAACTCGCGCGGAACAAGTATAAGCTTGCGTCGCTCCTTAAGCATAACATCGGCTGCACGGCAAATAAGATCGGGGCT
>WBUV01000095.1 GCA_008933525.1 Bacteroidales bacterium
AATTAGAACTTTGGATACCGACAAAAACCCTTTCCTTAAACCTCTTAACCTTGTGTTTATCTCAAAAATATCCTTTGTAACATTTCCCTTATCCTTTAAACTGCTTATTATTTGCTTAAAACCTGCAGGGTCGGTAATAAGCTTAAGCGAAAATATGGAGCGCCCAATAACCTCTTCTTCCGATAAACCAACGCCTCGTAAAAAACGGTCGTTAACTTCAATAAAAACGCCATTGGACATACGGCAAATACCCATCCAACTAGGATTTAGTTTAAACGCAAGGGAAAATTTTTGTTCCGATTCGTTCAGTTTCTCCTGCATTTGGATGAAGTGTGTCATATCCTGAAAAGTTGCCAGAAAAAACCTGCCCTTGCTCATTTTTACAAGTTCTCCGAAAAGAATTCCCTGCTTTAAATTACCATTGGCATCCTTAAGCATGAAATTGGGTCGGAAAACCCGTTGGTGTTTCATGGCCTCCTCCCTAATTGTGATAACCTCCATTGGGTTTGGATGAATATTGACTTCGTAGAGCGATTTACCCACCAAATAGTCGTAACTGTATCCGAGTCCATCAATACACGATTCGTTAACATCAATAATTCGGCCTTCTTCAAAAGAGTAAAGAAGCATCCACAAAGGGCTTAGCTGAAATAGTTTAAAAAAAAGATTATCGGCAACGTTAACACTATACTCAGTTTCAGATTCACCATCGGTATTTCTGTCGGGTGTTTTAATGAATTGCAACCTATAATCAGCAGTATTGATTAACTGGAAAAGGATTGACTCGCCAAACCTATCCTCCAAAGATGTTGCCTGAAACAAGTAATTTATTCTATCGCTATTCGGTGATGTAATGTGTATAAAATACTTCCCTCCATCAATAAAATAATCGTTTACAAACGCATCCCATCCATCAATATTCCTAAACGACAAAATATCGGAAAAGTAAATATCCGAAGAAGGTGTTTTTTCAAGTCCAATTAAATCTAAAAAACTAGGATTCCAATTACGAATTTTAGCCGTGAATAAATCCACAACAAAAAGGGGTGCTGTAAATATATGAAAGTTATTATCGCTCATTGATAATAAGTTAAACAGCAACTAATATTTTTTAATATTACACCAACAATCGATAAATATTCTTAAAGATAAACCATGACACAATTAACAATATAGTAATTTTCCGTATAACTTTTTATGAAAAAAGTCATTTTAACATTTCTTTGTGCTGAACAACAAGAAAGTAATGATGAATTAAACTTTGCAGTCTTCAGAAATATCTTGCTCAGTTGTAACCTCAAGGGTAACGTGCTGAATGCCCTCTCGGTTTAAAATCTCCTTTAACTTCTTTCTAATTAAATGCTGACCTGCCAGATCCAAACTTGAATCCACCATTACCTGTGCTGTTATAGCGTTCTGGGTCGTACTTAAGGCCCATATATGAATATGTTGAACAGCATTTACACCACTAACATCTAAAAGCAAAAGAGAGATTTTAGAAAGACTTATTCCTCTAGGCACTCCATCCATAGTAAGGGAAAGACTCTCCTTAAAAAGATTCCAGGTGGAGTAAAAAATCACGACAACAATAACAAGACTCATAACCAAATCGAGCCAGTAAATGCTCCAAAAAAAGATAAACAAACCTGACACTACAACACCCAACGAAACTGCCGCATCGGCCATAAGGTGCAGGTATGCACCTTTCACATTCAAATCGTGCTCCTTGTTCCTAAAGAAAAGGAGTGCAGAAACCGCGTTTACAACAATACCTACTCCCGCAACTATTGATATTGCCTGACCATCAACTACAACTGGATTTAAAACCCTATGAATACTCTCCCAGAGTATCCCGCCAATTGCAACAAACAGAATAACCGAATTTATAAGCGAAACCAGTATGGTTGATTTTTTGTATCCATAGGTAAACTTGTCATTAGCCTTCCTTTTGGCTAACCTGAACGCCAGCATAGCCAACCCAAGTGCAGCAACATCACTTAAATTATGTCCAGCGTCGGAGATTAATGACAGAGAATTGTAGTATATACCTGCGGCAACCTCAACTACAACATATACTAGATTAATAACAATGCCAATAATAAAAGCACGATTCAACGCTTCCCTATTATCTTTAATTTGATGCCCTTCCATTTGGTGAATTTTTAAAAAGTAACAAACCAATCCAATTTAAGTTTTTTTAAGAAATACTTTTTAGCAAAATAAACTCTCTGCCCAAAAATTTCATATCTTCACATAAATAATCTTTAAATCGATGGAAATACTTAGCATTAATTCGTGGTGGGAAGGTTTATCCACCCTATCAAAAGTTTACTGGATGATTGCCATCCCTGCTTCTGTAATCTTCCTTATTCAAATTGTGATGACCTTTGTAGGAGCTGATTCGGATGGCCATATGGATGCCACAGGCGATGCCGATGCCAGCGTAGATGGAGATGCTGGAATTGGGTTTCAACTAATCAGCCTAAAAAACTTTATTGGGTTCTTTACCATTTTCGGATGGGTAGGAATTGCATGTATCGACTCAGGACTATCAACCCCATTAACTATCACAATTTCCTTCATTTGTGGCTTACTAATGATGGTTATAATGGCAACAATTTTCTACTTTATGGGAAAATTGGTTGAGTCGGGCAATGTGGTTATGGCCTCTGCTGTCGGAAAAACTGGAACGGTTTACCTTGTGGTACCAGCTAACCGCAAAGCTGCAGGAAAAATTCAATTTCAACATCAAGGATTCAGAACGATCGATGCAATGACAGATGAAACCGAGGATATTCCAACTGGCGCTGTTATACAGGTTACTGCTGTAATCAATGATGATTTGGTGCTAGTTAAAAAAGTGTAAATAAAGTCATGCCGAACTTGTTTCAGCATTTCACAATTATTTCTATATAAAATCCTAAAATATCTAAATATGAGTCAATTTGTAGTTTTTGCAATTGTAATTGGGGTAATATTCGTATTTATCCTAATTGTGTCGTTATTTAAACGATACAAGCGTTGCCCTTCCGACAGGGTTCTAGTTATATATGGAAAAGTAGGTAAAAGTAAAACCGCCGAGGCTCGTTCAGCCAAATGTATACATGGTGGAGCTGCCTTTATTTGGCCGGTCATTCAAGATTACTCATTCCTTAACCTTACCCCTATTTCCATTGAAATTAACCTAACCAATGCACTTAGCCAGCAGAATATTCGTGTTGACGTGCCATCGCGTTTCACCGTAGGTATATCAACCGAGCCAGGAGTAATGGACAATGCTGCAGAGCGTCTGTTAGGTTTAAGTCAGGACGATATCAGCAACCTAGCAAAGGATATTATTTTTGGTCAGCTCCGCTTGGTTGTAGCAACCATGGATATTGAAGAAATCAATAGCAACCGCGACAAATTCCTTGCCGCTGTTTCGTCGAACGTGGAGGCTGAGTTGAAGAAGATAGGTTTGAAACTAATCAACGTAAACGTAACCGACATCAACGACGAGTCTGGCTATATTGTAGCATTAGGTAGAGAGGCTGCTGCAAAGGCTATTAACGATGCCAAAAAGAGCGTTGCTGAAAAGAACCGCGACGGTTCAATTGGTGAGGCTAATGCACTCCGCGACCAACGTGTTCAGGTTTCATCGGCCGATGCAACTGCGGTTGAAGGGGAAAACAACGCAAAGGTTACAATAGCCAATTCAAATGCAACCCGTAGGGAAAGAGAAGCAGAAGCAGAAAGAAAAGCGATTGCTGCAGAGAAAGTAAATCAAGCTAAAGCATTGGAAGAGGCTTACGCCGCTGAAAGAGAAGCTGAATTAGCCCGTGCAGAGCGTCAGGAAGCAACCCAGAAAGCCGATATTGTGGTTCCTGCACAAATCAATAAGGAGAAAATTGAGATTGATGCTGAGGCAATGGCAGAACAAATCCGCCGTCATGCACGTGGAGAAGCCGATGCAATTTATATGAAGATGCAGGCTGAAGCAAAAGGTATTTACGAAATACTAAGTAAACAGGCCGAAGGTTTCGAGAAACTAAGCAAAGCAACCGGAAACTCACAGGATGCAGTAATGATGATGATTGCCGATAAGTTGCCAGAATTGGTTAAAACTCAGGTTGAAGCCATTAAGAACCTTAAGATTGATAAGATTACCGTTTGGGATAATATGGGATCTGGCAAAGATGGAAAATCACCAACCTCTGCGAATTTCCTTTCTGGAATGCTTGGCTCAATCCCTCCATTCGAGGAACTTTTCAAAATGGCCGGTATGGAACTGCCAAACTACCTAAAAGGCAAAAGCATTGAGCAAAGCCAAAAGGATAACGCTACAGATGCTGAAGAGGTAAAATAACGACAAAATAGATCATAAAGAAAGGGTGTCAAGTTTGAATTGACACCCTTTTTTTTTACTAATAAGCCTTACTCTTTAAACATCGATTTTTTAAATCTGAAAGCAACATTCACCAATGCTATCATCACAGGAACTTCTACTAAAGGACCTATTACGGCGGCAAATGCTTCGCCGGAGTTTATGCCGAATACTGCTATAGCCACTGCAATGGCTAGTTCAAAGTTATTACTCGCTGCAGTAAATGATAATGTGGTTGATTGCTCATAGTTTGCACCAGCCTTTTTGCTCATTATGAACGAGAGCACAAACATCACTACAAAATAAATTATCAGTGGAATGGCAATGAGTACAACATCCATTGGGATTTTTACGATGTACTCCCCTTTTAGCGAGAACATCACTATAATAGTAAATAGTAGCGCGATAAGAGTTAACGGGCTAATTTTGGGAACAAACTTGGTGTTATACCACTCCTTACTCTTAACACGAGTAAGAATAAATCGGGTTAAAAACCCTGCTATAAAAGGAATACCCAAATATATGAACACACTCTCGGCTATTTGCCCAATTGTAATAGACTCTACGCTTGTATTGGTCGGGATTCCAAACCAGCCGGGTAGTATAGCAATAAAAAAGTAAGCGTAAACCGAGAAAAACAACACTTGGAAAATGGAGTTGAATGCTACCAAGCCTGCGGCGTATTCAGTATCGCCTTTGGCTAAATCGTTCCAAACAATAACCATTGCAATACAGCGCGCCAAGCCTATCATAATTATTCCGTACATATACGGCAGGTTGGCATTATTTTCGCCAGGAAACAATTTAAAAAAAAGAATTGCCAAAGCAAACATCAATACTGGGCCCAAAACCCAGTTCTGAAACAGCGATAAACCTAATACCTTTGTGTTTCGGAAAACATCTCCAAGTTCTTCGTACTTTACCTTTGCCAATGGCGGATACATCATCACAATTAAACCAATGGCAATTGGAATATTGGTAGTTCCGCTCGACATACTGTTCCAAAACTCTGCAACGCTAGGGCTAAGCCAACCGGCAAATACGCCAATAAACATTGCTAGGAAAATCCACAGGGTTAAGTACCTGTCTAGAAATTTGAGTCGTTTTTGTGAGGGCATAATCTTTTTTAATTAGGCAATTAGACAATGAGTCAATTTGAAAATTTATTAATTAGTTACAACCGCAACCACACCCACAACTACTTTCCCCCTTAATCTGGCTTTTGTAGAAAGAGTAAAATCCGGTCTTTATCTCATCACGAACTCTGCGAAACTCGGCAAGGATTTCTTCTTCAGTTCCAGCGGCCTCGGCTGGGTCGTCGTAGCCTAGGTGCCAGCGCTGTTTTACTTTTCCAGTAAAAACCGGACAGTTCTCGTTGGCTCCGCCACAAACGGTAATCACATAATCCCACTCCTCAGCAATATATTTATCGACGTGTGTTGGCGTATGCTGGGTAATATCAATCCCAACCTCGCTCATAACCTTAATCGCATTGGGATTTACTTTTGCAGCAGGAGCGGTTCCTGCGGAGTAAACTTGCAGGGTTGAATCGAACGATTTTAAAAATCCATGAGCCATTTGGCTTCGGCAGCTGTTGCCTGTGCATAGAACTAAAATTTTTGACATAGTATTATTTTTTTAAACGATTTCGAAATTTTAACTGACAGGTACACGAACCATCGAGTTGTTCCGTGAAGTCAATTTTAATTGGCAATCCATCACGCTCCCACTCCACAATTCCTCCGGCCAAATTGGCGATATTAGCGTAACCAGCATCTTTAAGCATGATGAAAGCCTCGTGACTATGAATGCCCGTAGAATCGGCAAGAATTACAGCAATATCTTTAGGAATAACCTCCATGTTGTCGATCAGAGTGCTGACTGAACAGTAAATAACCTTTGGAACATCAAATTGTTTATAGGCCGTAAAACTTTCCTCGCGAACATCAACAATAATTGCATTACCATCTTCTGCTAAAGCGTAAGCATCCTTTGGAGTTAGGTTGATTATACCCCCGCTAAAGTAACAATTGATAAAAAAGACAGATTTATCCATTTGATGATTATTTAGGATTTACTATCGATACTACAATCAACGCTAGCTTCTTTAATTGGTTTAAAGAAAGTCTCGAACATAACGAGGTACTTTGTGATGTTTGCATTGCAAAGGCAGTAGTTTATCTTGAGTCCATCAATGGTTCCGTGGATTATTCCTAACTCCTTAAGTTCCTTAAGATGTTGCGAAACCGTTGTACGGCTCAGGGGTAGATAATCCGATATATCGCCCGAGATACAGGTTTTAGACTCTGCCAAGAACTTTAGAATGGCCAAACGTGCAGGGTGCGATACCGCTTTGGCGAACAGGGCCAACTCTTGTAACGATTCATCAAATACTTCCGACTTATTCATTATTAACTTATTACTAATGTCGCAAACATACGACATTGTGTTGCAAAAAACAAACCTTAAGCAATGATTTATATCAACTGGTTAAGGTTTTGCTCAAAAAAGATTAATAGATAACCTCTACCTTTGCATAAACATCATCCACAACATTCTGATTAACGGGAGTTTTTCCTTTACTATAGCCATAATCAGTTAAACGAACATACCTGTAATCCTCGAACCCTGCTTTATCAAGAATTTTTTTCCCGCAATCCACAGCGCAACCATCGAGCATAAGTATATTCTTTGATTTGAAAGCCTCTATGGAAGTCTCTATTCCGGCCCCAATCACTGCAAGGCAATTCATCTTCCGCACACCGTTATCTCTTAGTTTGCGGGCAACCAAATCAGTTACTTGTCCTAAATCGCAAGCGCCTGAACAGGCTAAAACCATGTACTCATCAACGCCACATAGGCATCCAGTTTTTTCTTTGTTTTCCATTTGTTTCTAATTAATTTTTTGGTTGTTTAACTTCAAACTTTTTCCCTTTCAAGTACTTCTCCATGGCAAACCCAATGAGTATGAACAGAGGTAAGGTTATCAGGGTTCTAAGAAGTGAAAACTTTAGCCCCAGAAAACCAATCTCAAAGGTTAACATTGGTACTTTTATGGTGGAATATGCTCCAAGGTAAATAAAGATATTTCGTATGCTACAGCCTTTCTTCCAAAGCAAATAGGCAAACGGGAAGGCTCCATAGAGAGGACCTGCCTGGAGCATTGCCATAAGTATAACAAGCAGTGTTCCTTTCCAGCCTGAATCCTTGCCAATGTGTTTTTCAATTTTCTCGCGCTGAATCCAAACGTCAAAAAGCCCAATAAGGATAAACATCAACGGGAGAAAGAGAATCATCTCCTTAAAGAATAACCAAAAGTTATCTCCAATTTGTTCCCCTGAGGCAAAATCGAACAGGTAGGATAGTCCAATGAATAAAAAGAATAGAATTGGAAAGGAATATTTTGCAAACTTCTTCATAGGAAAAACATCATTAAGACACCAACCACTATTGCTGCAATAAAACTCAGGGTATTCCGGATAATACTTACCCTCCAGCCAAAGAATTTGGCCTCTACCGGAAGGGTTATAGCGCCTACCATCATCAATGTAGTTATAAAAACTGCCACCGTGGAATATGCCACTCCCTTGCCGATAAGAATATTGCAAAGAGGAAAGGCAATAAATCCTGGGATAAGGGACACTGAGCCAAGCAAAGCAGCTATTAACCAACCATTTATTCCAGAGTCCTTTCCAATTAATGAGATTAGGGTTTCGTTAGGTATCGTAAAAAATAGCACACTAACTAAAGCCAACATTGAAATTAATGCAGGCAGTAATTTGACAAACATTATGAGTCCTAGAGTAACTCCTTTGATAGTCTTTTTTTTGTCGGCTAGGAAAGATGCTACAAGTAGAATGCAAACTATTATGGTTAGTTCAAGCATTTAAGCTACTTTTTACAAATTATAGTGCAATCAACTCTGGTTTTCGATAGTTCGTTAATGCTATTCAGCAAGGTATGATAATCGGCATTTAGCTGGGCGAGCATTTCGTTATTCAGCCGGTAACGAATAGTTGAACCATCGGGGATAGCACTAATTAGCCCAACATCCTTAAGCCGAGCTATGTGCTGCGAAACTGTTGATTTACACAATGGTAAGCGCTCGGAAATACTGCCCGCAGGGCAGTTGTTGTACTTTGCCAAATGCAAAATAATTTGCAACCGTGCTGGATGCGAAAGCGCATCCAGCATTGGTGCAAGTTTAACGGAGATATCCTGATATTCCAGAACATCCATTTTTAGAACATATAGCCGTAAATAACCCCAGATATTGTTGCCATTATAATAACCAATGAAACATATACGGCTGTTTTCTTAGTCCCAAGCAAGCCTCTAATTACAAGCATGTTAGGTAACGACAACGATGGCCCGGCCAAAAGTAGCGCTAAGGCGGGGCCTTTCCCCATTCCCGATGCAATCAAACCCTGTATTATTGGCACTTCGGTTAATGTTGCGAAGTACATAAATGCACCAACAACAGATGCGAATAGATTAGAGAAAAGAGAATTACCTCCCACTAGCCAAGCAATCCACTCGTTAGGAATTACGCCCGCAATGGTTTGTCCGTCGTGGGTTGAGCCTAAAAGGAAACCAGCGGTAACAACACCAATAGCCAGTAACGGAAGAATTTGTTTAGCAAAGCCCCAACTGGCAATGGTCCACTCCCGGTTATCGTCGTCTTGGGTATCCTTTAGGG
>WBUV01000535.1 GCA_008933525.1 Bacteroidales bacterium
GAGTAACTGCATCGATACGTCCTAAATGCTCAATTAAGGTTGGTTTAGAAGGCATTTAATAACGATTTTGAAACCGACTACAAAAATAAATTTCTTTGGCTACCATTATCCAAATTGTTTAACAATTAACCAATTTATAATTAGTCCAAATTAGAAATTAGGAGATGCAATGATTCTTTCATGAATCCAATCTCAATCGTTTGCATTAATATGTGTGTTAATTGGATGTGTAATTAGTATTAAAAAAATGTTACGGGCTATATTTACCAAGTTTCAAATTTGATATATCAATGATTTTGAAAAATAAATATCTGATATTAACTGTTTTGCAGTTTTTGTTTGTCAATCTTTACTCTCAGTGTCTATTTCCAAGTTATTTGCCTGTTTATGTCGATTCAGAGGTACCAAGGATAGATATCTATATTGATAATTCATATCTGCAAAGCCTTTATCAGGCAGGAAACGAAAGTAGCAACGTGGAGTATAGGGCTACTTTTAAGTTTTCGTCATCGGCACTGGTGGATACTGTTTCCGATGTTGGAGTAAGATTAAGAGGAAATACCTCGCGTTATTCGGCTAAAAAATCGTTTAAAGTTTCGTTCAATACTTTTGTAGTAGGTCAGAAGTTCAAGGGAATGGAGAAGATGAACCTAAACGGTGAACATAACGACCCTTCCATAATTCGTGCAAAACTAGGTTGGGATATTCTTTATAGCATTGGAGTTCCTGCTCCGCGAGCAAACCATGTAAGGCTCTACATTAATAATCAGTACTACGGTTTATATATGAGCTTAGAGCATATTGATGAGGAGTTTGTGGAGAGTAGGTTTGGAAATAAAGATGGCAACCTATACAAATGCCTTTACCCAGCCGATTTAGCTTACAGAGGGACATCTCCCAATAGCTACAAGCACACTGCCGATGGGCGCAGGGTTTATGAACTTAAAACCAATGTTTTAGTCGACGATTACTCTGATATTGCTACTTTGATAAATGTTGTAACTCAAACATCCACTTCAGAATTGCCGGCTAAACTTGAGCCAATCTTCAATGTGAATTCTTTTTTGAAATACTTAGCTGTTGAAGCATTAATAGGCCATTGGGATGGTTATTCATATAATAAGAACAATTTCTACCTATATAAAAACACATCAACAGGTAAATTTGAGTTTATCCCATATGATGTTGATAATACTTTTGGAATAGATTGGTTCAATGTGGATTGGGCTACAAGGAATGTTAATTCTTGGGCTAGTAGCCAGGACCGACCGCTAACAAAGAAAATACTTAGTGTTGATGTTTATAGGAAGCGATATCTGTTCTATTTAAAACAACTTTTGAGTAATCAATTCAATCCTACAAATCTAACAAATAGGATTATTCAGATAAGAAACATGGTAACTGAGTATGCCTATTTCGATCCTTTTCGTTCGTTGGATTACGGATGGTCTCCTTTACAATTCGACAACTCCTATAATCAATCGTTAGGTGGACATGTTAAGTACGGGTTGATACCTTACATTAATAAGCGTCATCAGAATGCTAACTCACAAGTTGTTGTTGGGAATATTCCTCCAGTTGTAACGAATATTTACCATAGAGCAATATCGCATAAAGTACCAATTAAAATTGCTGCACAGGTAAATGATGAATCGGTGCCCAAGAGTGTAAAATTGATATACAGGACAGATAATTTCACCACTAGAGAAATTCCTATGATATTGGATAGTACGGGGTTCTATG
>WBUV01000096.1 GCA_008933525.1 Bacteroidales bacterium
GGTCATATTCTCTCATTTATACGCTAAGACACAAAGGCACAAAAAATAGAAGTTTGATTTTCTTCCTGCTTCCTGCTTCCTCAATCCTTAACCTTCTTACTTTCCGACAAAACCTTATTGTAACAAAGCCTGCAAAGGGGTTCGTAAACATCAGTCTCGCCTAGTAGTACAAGTTTTTCCGCATCTGTTGTGCGGTGCGAGTAGTGGGCAAGATCGCCACAGTGAACACAAATAGCATGAACTTTGGTTACATACTCGGCTATTGCCATAAGGTTTGGCATTGGGCCAAAGGGTTTACCCCGGAAATCCATATCAAGGCCAGCAACAATAACTCGAACACCTTGGTCGGCTAGTTGATTGCAAACGTTAGGGAGGTTCATGTCGAAAAACTGAGCCTCGTCAATTCCAACCACATCAACATTATGAGCTAGTAAAAGGATATTTCCCGATGATGATACCGGAGTAGAGAGAATTGAGTTTGAATCGTGCGACACAACTTCCTGTTCCGAGTATCTGGTGTCTATTTGTGGCTTAAAAATCTCCACGCGCTGCTTAGCGTATTTTGCACGCTTAAGCCTACGGATCAACTCTTCGGTTTTTCCGGAGAACATCGATCCGGCAACAACCTAAATCCATCCTTTACGCTTACCGCTAACTGAATTTTCAAGAAAAGGCATCAGAAGAAATATGAATTATTAACGTTTGATATACATACAAAAGTAATAAAACTTATTTTTGATGTGGAATATTTATGGCAAACACTATGGAACATTTAAAAAATGCAAAAGCCCGTATTGATGAGGCCAGCGAGTTAATTGGTAGGGCAATTGGTTTAGAAAAGTTATCAACAATTGAACGTGATATAATTCTTGATAAGTTGGCAAAAGCATACGATTGCTTGCTTACAGGTCAGTTGATGAACTTCGAAACAACAAGTAAGCCGTTGGATGAAAATTTAAGGTTTAAACAAAATATTGAGAACCCAGTTACAGCGATTAAAAGTGATAAGCCAATAGTTGAAGCCGAGAATTTGATTGACAAAAAGCCAACGATTCTGGATAAAAAGGTTGATGAAAGGAATGAAAAGCCTAAGGCTGTTGTGCAACCCACGAAACCACAAACAATCCAGCCAAAAGTTGAGGAGGTTCATAAGGCTGAATTAGGCGACCATACTCAAGGTGAAATATTGTCGGAAAAGTTTCAAGGGAAACAGAAATTCCGAAACGAGATAATCGCTGAGCATACTGCCAAGGTTGATATGTCGACAAAACTTCAGAATAAACCAATTGGGGACTTATCGAAAGCAATAGGAATAAACGATAAGTTTTTGTTTATTAAAGAATTATTTAATGGAGATTCTGCTCGATATTCTGAAACTGTTAGTCACTTAAATTCTTTCTCCGATTTAAACGATGCCATTATTTACTTGCAGGATAATTTTGATTGGGCTGAAGGCAATGAGTATGCCGCTAAGTTTATCGATTTGGTGAGGAGGAAGTTTATTTAAATAGCGACAAGCGACTAGAGTGACAGGGTGACTAGTGTATTAGAGAGGAGTTTGAAGTCAGACAACAGATAACGAAATCCTCTATCAACCATCAACGAACAACAACCGAGCGTTTTTTGCGAGCTCATTGAAAATAATCAACAATATGTCTAAACTTTACATAGTTCCAACTCCAATAGGTAACTTAAATGATATCACCTTAAGAGCCATTGAAGTGCTCAAATCGGCGTCGTTTATTTTAGCTGAAGATACTAGAACTAGTAGTTTTCTTTTAAAGCATTTTCAGATTGATACTCCGCTTAAATCGCACCATAAATTTAACGAGCACAAAACCGTTGAGTTTGTTGCAGAGCGAATAAAAGCGGGTGAAACAGTGGCGCTTATTTCCGATGCAGGAACACCCGGGATATCGGATCCTGGCTTTTTGTTGGTAAGAACGTGTGTTGAACAAGAAATTGATGTAGAATGTTTGCCGGGCGCAACAGCCTTTGTTCCTGCATTAGTAAATAGTGGCTTACCCAATGATAGGTTTATTTTTGAGGGATTCTTACCCCAAAAAAAAGGAAGGAATAAGCGACTTGAGGCGCTAAAGGAAGAGGAGCGAACAATAGTTTTCTATGAATCGCCTTTTCGTTTGGTCAAATTGTTAAACCAAATTACCGAAATTCTTGGCGAAGATAGGCGAGTTAGCGTATCACGTGAGTTAACTAAACTTCACGAGGAAACCGTTCGCGGAACTTCCGTTGAGGTTGCTCAGTATTTTGAGAAAAAAGGGGTAAAGGGTGAAATCGTAGTTATAGTTGAGGGTAAAGGTAAAGTCAAGCAATTGGAAGATGACGAAGAATAGTACTTCAATA
This sequence comes from Bacteroidales bacterium, assembly GCA_008933525.1. Lineage (GTDB taxonomy): Bacteria > Bacteroidota > Bacteroidia > Bacteroidales > Tenuifilaceae > SB25. Next base: position 2,365 of record WBUV01000096.1, read on the forward strand.
AATATCTTGATATTATAGATTATCAGTCCGTAGCGGATTAATTACATATCAAAACCAATAAGCATTATTGATAGTTTGAAACTCAAGCTGTAAAATTTTTGACCCTCAAAACCAGCAAAGGCACCTACACTGGCAATTGCACCAATTTGGCTTATTGAGTATCCAATCTCATAGTAAGGTTTATAATTTTTTGTAAGTAATGAAGCGAAATGTAGATTCTCGTTCCATATTCTATTGCTTAAAAAGGGTAGATATTTTAATGCAAGGTATGGCGATTGGTAATTCACAAACATTTGTCCGTAGGCAGAGTTGGTGCTACGTTTATAGTAATTCAAATTTTGATAGCTATTATTAAATTGACGGGCTGTAACCGGAGTTATTTGTGTGTTGAAATGATTGAAGTCGTTAAAACTAAGATTATTCTTCGACACAAAATCCCCGTAAATTAAGCTATAGGAAAGTCGATTGCTGGGGCCTGTTCTAATTGATTGCGACACTGATGCTTCCATTTGAATGAAGTCCGAGGTAGAGTTGATTGCCCCAGGAATTCCAATTTTTGTTTGGAATCGAAATGTTGGATACTTTGAGCTAAGCATAATCTTTCTATTATCACGCATTCTGTAGCGATAAAAAGGTGTGTAGCTAATCCGAATGTTACCAATCAAAGCTTTATTATCGCTTAGATTTTCTGCTGTGATTAATCTATTTATAGGCAAGTTCTCTGTATACCAGTCTCTATTGCTGGAGTAAATTATAAAGTCGGTATTGTTCTTCAACATTCTTCGATCGGAGTATGTGATTCCGGTGTATAGCTCAAGCCCATTAATTAAATCAATCCGGTTGAAAAGAGTAATATACCTGTTTTCGAAAAGTTTCATGTAGTTTCTACCAAACCATAATGAAGCCGTAGTGTTTGTTATTCCGCTAATTCCGGTTGTTTGATTAAAATCCATGCTGGAGTATCCAAAATTTAAGCCAAACATGCCTCGTTTTTTATTTGCATATGTAAAGTTACTTGCAAATGTTCCCATAGGTACTTTGCGAGCAAACGCATAAGAAACAGAAGGTCTTAAATAGATTGATGTATTTGAAAATTCGCGGCGATAGCTGAAAGTAGATCCTAGAACAAAACCATCGACAGTGTTAAAACGGAACTCGTTGGGGCTAAATAATCCAGAGAATCTTATTGTTTGTTTCTTTTCCTTGTTTCTCCATGTTTTTCCCATGTAGATGGTAAGGAAAATATTCGATTTTTTGTTCTTCAGTGAGTCTGTATCGGTCGAATCGTTTGTTTCAAGTAGTTTTCTGTTTAAGGTTTCCTCCACTTTAATTTCGTCAGCAGTAAGCATAACTGGTCTTAATTCTTTCCATGCTGTTGAATCGATTTTATTTGCCATTGAGTCAACTGTAACTGTTATAGGATCAATAACTTCTAACGAATGAGCCGCGGTGTCATTCAGTTTAACTTGTTTGTCCATCAGCTTAGCTAGTTCGTACATTTCGCGGTTGCTTAAAGCCTCCTTACCCATCAATTTGTCAAGTTTCTCAGCATTTTTCTTGTTTTTGGCTTGCTGTTTTGTGCTAACTTTTTTTTGCGAGACAGGTAAAGGGTTTTCAGTTGTTTTCTCGGAGAACTTTTTTGCGAGAACTGTTGGTGTTTTTATGTCTGTATTTAACTTAACGTTGGAGTATTTAACAGATGAAATGTAGGAAACATCTCCCTCGCTACCCATAAACTTTCCATTTATCAAGTAATGATGACTTATAGGGAGCCAAGCATTCTTATCAATTTCGCCAAAAGTTTGTTTTATTTTTAGTTCACCTACAATGGATTCGATGGTGAAGTCTACTTCGTGTAAGTTGTAATAGTCATCGGCAATGTAAATGTAACCAGATACAAGTTGTTTGCTCTTGCGTTTTGGGATTACTTTAATTCTGTTAATTACCCTGTCGTCTTGTATGGAAAAGCCATCGTACTTATAGTTATAGTGACTAAACGCATAAGGTGCAAGAGGAAGAATGATGTCTCCAATTTTAGGTTGATAAAAACTGGCATTGGTAAATCGCATAACATCGTTGGAGCTTCCATTATCGCCGGGGAAGTTTGAACGAATCATTTTAACTTTTTGGTCGTACTTTTCCGGAGCCGTAAAATGAATACTATTTATAGATTCCTGTAAGTATAGTTGTCCCTCTTTTGGTGCTTCCTCGGCATTGCCAATTGCTTTTTTAACAAGCCACGATAACTTCTTAATTTTCAGAGTGCCCTTTAAGTAGACTTCAGCGTTAAATTCCTTAATTTGATTTTGGTAGTATGGAGCCATCCCAATTGCTTTACGAACAATATTGTAGGCAGGATCCTCGTTTTTTGAGCCTATAGTTACGGGTGCGATTTGGTAGGGTTTTACTGTTAGTATAATATTTAAGGTGTTCTGCCCTGGTTTTATTTCAATCTGTTTTTCGGAAGTTTCGTAGCCTAAGCATCTGAATACTATGCTGTAGTTGCCTTTGGGAAGGTTTATTAAAAATATGCCATCGGTATTCGAGGTTGTTCCTTGCTTGGCTTCCTTAATAAATACCGATGCATAGGGAATAGGGTTATTGGTCTCATCGGTAATTTTGCCTTGTAATACTTGAGCCGATAAAAAATGAGGGATGGATATTAAAGCTATGCCGAGGATTAGATTGAAATAAATCTTGCCTGATATTGAGGACATAATGTTTTTTTTGCCAAACTAATCAAAATTAATGCTAGAAATATCGATGTATTTTATTTTCAGAAACTTTAACTTTCTAAAGGGTTCTTAATTCTGAATACCTTCGTACCCAAAAACGATTCAATCCTCATGAAAAGCTTTAGCTGATCCTTAGTTACGAAAGTTAATGCAACTCCATCGCTTTGAGCTCTGGCAGTTCGTCCAATTCTATGTACATAATCTTCTGGATCGTAAGGAACATCGTAGTTTACAACAAGATCAATATCCTCAATATCAATTCCTCTGGAGATTATGTCCGTTGCTACAAGAATTTGAATTTTTCTGTTTCTAAATTCTCTTAACACTTCCTCTCTTTCGCGTTGCTCTAAATCAGAGTGAATGGCTTTAGCGCTTATTTTACTCTGGATTAGTTTACGCTCAATATTTTTCACCTCCGCCTTTGTTGATGCAAATACAAGAACGCTCTGAACGTAATCTTTCCCTGTTACAAGTGAGTCGAGAAGTTCTAGTTTTTGATTTTTCTCAACTAGGTAAACTGCCTGCAAAATATTTTCAGCGGGTTTTGATACAGCCAAACTTATCTCAACAGGATTATGAAGTATTGTTTTTGCCAATTTCCTGATATTTTGAGGCATGGTTGCCGAAAACATCAACGTTTGACGTTTTTTTGGAAGTAGTTTGATAATCGACATGAGATCGTCATAAAATCCCATGTCCAACATTCTATCAGCCTCATCAAGTATTAAATGCTCAACGGTATCAAGTTTTACATAGCCCATCTGAATATGTTGAATTAATCGGCCTGGAGTTGCAATAACCAAATCGGCACCGCCTTCAAGCGCTGCACGTTGTTTATCCCAGTTGCCTCCATCATTTCCGCCGTATACGGCAATTGAGCCAATTGGCGAAAAGTATGCAAAGCCTTCAACTTGCTGGTCGATTTGCAAAGCCAACTCACGTGTTGGAACAATTACCAGAGTGCTAACTTTGCTATGATTTGATGATTTGTTGGCATTTATACTAAGAATTGGTAAAACAAATGCACCTGTTTTACCTGTTCCTGTTTGCGCACAAGCTATTAAATCTTTTCCTTCAAGAATAATCGGTATTGCTTGTTCTTGTATAGGTGTGGGGTTCTCAAAACCCATTGAGTTAATCCCTTCAAGAATATCGGGGTGTAAATTAAATTCGCTAAAATTCAAAGTGTGTTTATTTTATTTATTGTGTGCAAAGGTAAATATTATTGGGTCGATTGCAAGGTGTGCTATGTGAATTTAATGGAAATCAAAATATTAACTTTTTTTAAAGTTTTGCGTTATAGTATAAGTTGACTTTTTCATGATGCAAAACCATTATATTTGAAACCAAAATATTTTTTATGATTCTAGACATTTTTTCCAAGAAGCAACGTACATACAAGCATATATTCTTTGATTTAGATAGAACTCTGTGGGATTTTGATAGAATAAAGAGGACGCTCTTCGCGATATTTTCTTTGATTATCAGCTCGACACTGTTTTTCCAAATATCCTAACATTCATTAATACTTTCACAAAACATAACGATTACTTCTGGGAAAAGTACCTAAAGGGCGAGTTAACCAAGGATATCCTTCGGTATAAAAGGTTTGAAATAACTCTGTTGGATTACGGTTTAAACAATACTCGACTTGCCAAAACTTTAGGCGAGGAGTACCTTAAAATAATGCCCTTAAAAACGGCTCTAGTACCAGGGGCAAGGGAGTTGCTTGAGTATTTAAGTGAAAAATATAAGTTGCATATCATTAGTAATGGCTTTAACGAGGTGCAATTCCCCAAATTAGAACGTTGTCATATTGAGCATTACTTTGAGTGGGTTATAACATCGGAGGATGCTGGATACCATAAGCCCGACCCTCGTGTTTTTGGTCATTCGTTATCAAAAGCAAATGCTAAGAAGGAGGAGAGCATAATGGTTGGCGACGATTTCGAGAAGGATGTAGAAGGCGCCAAAAAGTTTGGTATGGATCAAATTTACTTTAACCCCGAAAATAAACCCCGTAAGTTTAAAGCAACCTACGAGGTTCAATCACTTCGTGATATGTTGACGATTTTTTAATTCTACTTAGAACGGTATATTGCTATTATCGATTCCCTTGCTTGGGCGGAAATCGAAATCGCTTTCACCAAATGAATCATCGTTCATTTTTGATGAATAGGTAACGGGTATCGAAGCTGTGAACGAAGCCGATGCTGCTGGTTGCATGCCGGAGTAGTCCGTATCGTCCAAATCCGAGAAACGGGCCATTTCCTTTTGGAATCGTAGTTTTACATCTTCCACGGCTCCGTTACGGTGCTTAGCCACAATAATTTCGGCAACACCTTGCGTTGAGTTTCCATCCTCATCCTCTAGCAAGCCGTAGTATTCAGGTCTGTGGATGAATGTTACAACGTCGGCATCTTGCTCAATAGCCCCCGATTCGCGAAGGTCAGAAAGTTGCGGACGTTTGTTGCCACCACGTGTTTCAACCGATCGGTTTAGCTGCGATAACGCTAGAATTGGAACATTCAACTCCTTTGCAATTGCCTTTAATGAACGTGAAATTGTACTAACCTCCTGTTCGCGGTTGCCTTTGGTTTCGGCAGGGCCAGTCATAAGTTGAAGGTAGTCAATAACCACAACTCCAATATTGTGCTGCGCCTTTAATCGCCTACACTTTGCTCTAAACTCAAAGATTGATAGGGCAGGGGTGTCGTCAATAAATATCTTAGCCTCGGATAGGTTTTTAATTTTTACGGTGAGTTGAGTCCACTCATCCTGGGTGATTTTACCGTTACGGATTTTTTCCGACGAAAGACCCGATTCGCTAACAATTAAGCGGTTCACCAGCTGAATGTTCGACATCTCAAGCGAGAAAAACGCGACTGGCACTTTATGGTCAACCGCCATATTGCGGGCCATGGAGAGCACGAACGCCGTTTTACCCATCGATGGACGTGCAGCAACGATGATAAGGTCAGAGCGTTGCCAGCCCGAAGTAAGCCTGTCCAAATTGGTAAAACCTGAAGGAACGCCGCTTAAACCGTCCTCGCGTTTGCCAGCCTCTTCAATCTGCTTAATGGCCTTCATCACAATATTGCTGATAGGCTGTGTGTCGCTTTTTATATTACCCTCAGCAACCTTAAATAGTTCCATTTCGGAGTAGTCCAGCAACTCATCAACATCAACATCCTCGTCAAACGATTTATTCTGAATATCGGTGGCAACTCTAATCAGTTCACGTTGAATGTACTTTTGGGCGATAATTTTGGAGTGGTACTCCAAGTGAGCCGCAGAACCAACTTTGGTGGTGAGTTGGGCAAGGAATGGAGCTCCGCCAATTTCATCGAGTTTCTCCTTTTTGCGAAGTTCCTCGCTTACGGTTAGTAGGTCAATTGGTTCTAGTCGCGATGATAAATCCTGAATAGCTTTAAAGATAGTTTGGTGCGATTCCTTATAGAAGCACTCGGGCTTTAAAACCTCGCTCACTGCAATAATGGCGTCTTTTTCAACCATTATTGCACCAAGTACGGCTTCCTCCAAATCGAGTGCTTGGGGTGGAATCTTACCTAGTTCTGCTCCAATTGGTTTGGGCTTATATTGCTTGTTATATGTTCGTTTTTCGGCCATTTTTCAAAAATTAGGATGCAAAGTTAACCTTCGAGTTTAGTTTTTCCTTGGTTAAGCCTATATGTTTTTGCACAAAATTTATTGGCTTGCTAACAAGTTATTAACAGATTGGGTAAGCGTTAAATGTTGTTATTCTTTTAGTGAATTTGGGCAAATCAGGTTAAATTTCGAACATGGTTTGCTATATTTGCTAATGTTTGAAATGGTAAAATTATGGTAAAGTCGGGAATCGCTATAATACTAATAGGATTTATT
>WBUV01000097.1 GCA_008933525.1 Bacteroidales bacterium
AAGTTTATAGGCTTTTTAGTTTCTCATTTGTCTCTTGATACTTCTTATTCATCTCATCGCTTTCGCTTCTGAATCTGAAATAGATATTTTTAAGAGCTTCGAGAACTTCTTTGCTGTTAGAATTAATTTCTAATGCTTTTTCCATATATGGTAAAGATTTTCTAAACTCTACATTTGCCTTTGCCATTAAAGCGTCATATTTATCAACTTCACGAGCTGGAACTTTATTAGCTTCTTCAACAAACTTAACACCATTGTTAAAGTATAAAGCTCCTAAGTTATAATAAGCATCGAAGAATTTTGGGTCAATTTCAATAGCCTTAATATATGATTTTGTAGCCTCCTCCACATCGTTCAATTTATCATGTAAAGTACCTTTAGCAAAATAAAGAGATGCATTATTAGGGTCATCGCTTAAGGCCTTCTCCATGTAAACTAAAATTTTAGAGGGATCATCGCCTTTATTAATATAATGATTGATAAGGCTGAATAGAATATTTGGGTTCTTTGGGAATTTAGTAAATCCTTCTTCCAAGTATTTAACAGCATCATCGGCTTTTTCTAATGATTTATATGCCTCATACATATTGTAATAAGCAGCACCCTCTGAAGTGAAGTTCAAAGCAATAGCTTCTTTGTAATAAGTAATTGCATTCTCATAATCACCTGCCAATTGAGCCGATAACGCAGCGTAATAAAATATTGCCGTGTCCTTATGATTCAATTGGGGCATTTGTCCTACTTCAATTACACGTTTAAAGTTATTATAAGCACCCTTATAATCTTTCTGAGCATAGCTATTGGAACCTTCGTTCACATAAAACCCTTTGAGTTTACTCAAAATTTCTTGATGCTTTTTAATCTTTTTGCCATTCACATCAATCTCAATAGCCTTTTTGATGCCTTCGAAAGAAAGATCTAGTGGATTGGCTAGAATTGGCTTGGTAACCTCCCAGCGCTCTAATTTTCCACCAGCAAAGTAGAATGTTACCCTTTCCATTACATATTTATCAACAGCAACTCCTTCTACCTCTTCTTGTGTTTGAGAAAGAGGTTTACCTACTACAAGCATAAATGTTTGTGGATCCATATTAACATATGCTCTTAAAAGTTGAGCATCATAAACGTCCATCATAAGTTCAGAACGAGAAATCCATGTTGCATCTTTGATACTTTTCTTCGGATCTTGAATTTCCGCATTGCTCTTTTCAATTTTCTTCAAGTAACTGTCAAAGTTGATTTCTTTGCTAGTTTGAGCAAAAATCATACTGACAGTCAAAACTAGAGTTAAACTCAAAATTATTCTCTTCATCTCGATAAATTTATTAAAATTAGTATTGGGTTTATTCTTCAGTATTATCTGTGTTATCAATTTCATCAATTATTTGATCTTCTCTATCTTCGTCGGAAGATTCAACATTGGCAATCGCTGCAATTGAATCATTCTTTTTAAGGTTTATTAATTTGACACCTTGAGTTGCTCTTCCGGTGACTCTTAGTTCACTCACTCGTAATCTTATAGTTAAACCGCTTCGGTTAATAATCATTAGATCGCTATTCTCGTCCACAACCTTGATGCTAATCAATTTGCCCGTTTTTGGGGATATTCCAATGGTTTTTACGCCTTTCCCTCCCCTATTTGTTACTCTATAATCTTCGAGATCAGAACGTTTACCGAAGCCATTTTCTGATACAACTAAAATGTCCTTCTGTTCATTTTCTTCAACACAAACCATGCCAATCACTTCATCGCCCTTGGATAGTGACATTCCGCGTACTCCGCTGCCTGTTCTTCCAATAGCTCTAACAAGTTTTTCAGGGAAACGTATTGCCTTACCATCCTTTGCAGCTAGTAAAATATGATTATTTCCATTGGTTAGGCATGCCTCTATTAATTGGTCACCTTCCTTAATGGTAATAGCCATTACGCCATTCTGACGTGGTCGACTATAAGCCTCTAACGAAGTTTTCTTTATTGTTCCTTGCTTTGTACAAAGTACAATGAAGTTATTCTGAATATATTCAGTATCAGTTAATCGCTTAACGTTAATATATGCTCTAACGACATCATCATTTTCGATGTTGATGAGATTTTGAATAGCCCGACCTTTTGAAGCCTTTGTGCCTTCAGGTATTTCGTAAACTTTTAACCAGAAACACTTTCCTTTTTCAGTGAAGAATAGCATTGTATTATGCATTGTGGCGATGTACATATGCTCAATAAAATCTTCATCGCGAGTTGTACTACCCTTTGCTCCTACGCCACCTCTTGATTGTGCTCTATACTCGTATAGTGGAGTTCTCTTAATGTATCCCATTCGGGATATAGTAATTACAACCTCTTCATCAGCATAAAAATCCTCGGGATTAAATTCCTCTGCATCTGGGATAATATCTGTTTTGCGAGAATCTCCATATTTTTCCTTCATTTCAAGAAGCTCATCCTTGATAATTTTCATTTGAAGAGCCTCATCCAGCAATATTGACTTTAAGTAATCAATTAATTTGAGCAACTCATTATATTCATCCTTAACCTTATCGCGCTCAAGTCCAGTTAGATTTCTCAACCTCATCTCAATAATAGCTTGAGACTGAAGATCGGAAAGGCTAAAGCGTTCCATTAGTTTTTCTTTTGCCTCAGCAGGTGATTGAGCTGAACGAATAAGGCTAATCACTTCATCGATATGATCAATTGCAATAAGCAGACCTTCAAGTATATGCGCACGTTTTTCGGCTTCGCCTAACTCAAACCTAGCCCTTCTTAGAATCACGTTATGACGATGCTTGATGAATTGAGTGATTAGATCCTTTATATTCAGGAGTTTTGGTCTACCATCAACTAGCGCAATATTGTTTATGGCAAAGGTAGATTGAAGTTGAGAATGTTTAAATAAGTTATTTAAGACAACATTAGCAACAGACTCTTTTTTAAGTATTATTACTACGCGAGTACCTTCTCTATCGGATTCATCGTTGATATAGCTAATGCCATCAATTTTCTTTTCGTTAATAAGGTCAGCGATTTTCTTTATCATTTCTGCCTTGTTAACCATATAGGGAATCTCAGTAATAATAATTTTGGAACGCCCAGAATCTGTTTGTTCAACCTCGGTTTTAGACCTAATAACAACTTTTCCCTTTCCAGTATGATATGCGTCCTTAACTCCTTGATAACCATAAATTACGGCACCTGTAGGAAAATCTGGACCTTTAATATACTTGCACAATGAATCTATATCAATCTCAGGATTATCAATAGTAGCACAAATAGCATCAACCACTTCACAAAGATTATGTGGAGGCATACTGGTGGCCATACCAACAGCAATACCTGATGAGCCATTCACTAAAAGAAGAGGAATTTTTGTTGGAAGAACCGTGGGTTCTTCGAGAGTATCGTCAAAGTTTAATCTAAAATCAACAGTATCTTTATCAAGATCCGCTAATGCTTCCTCAGCTATTTTTGTTAAGCGAGCTTCTGTGTAACGCATGGCAGCGGGACTGTCTCCATCAACAGATCCGAAGTTACCTTGTCCATCAACAAGAGGATAACGCATCGACCATACTTGTGCCATTCTAACCATTGCATCATACACAGAGGAATCGCCATGTGGATGATATTTTCCAAGTACCTCTCCTACAATACGTGCAGACTTTTTGAATGGCTTTCCTGCATTTAAACCCAGGTCTGACATTCCAAATAAAACCCTTCTATGAACAGGTTTTAGCCCATCTCTAACATCAGGAAGTGCTCTAGAAACAATTACAGACATCGAATAGTCGATGTATGAAGATTTCATCTCTTCCTCAATGTTTATTTGAATAATTTTTTCTCCTTCAGCCATAGTATATTTATATCTGCCTATATATTAATACATTATCAGTTAATATTCGTTTTTTTGAATTGGCTAAAATAGCAAATAATCTCCAATTAATTGGATTATTGGGGAACTACTTTTCAACATGCTAGAAGATTAAATATTTATTAAAAAATGCTGATTTTTATCAACATTTCGTTTGTAATTCCGTTAATGACTATTACTTTAGTATTCGATTTTAATTATGCCGTATTATATGAATCAAAAATTTTCCCAAAAAATCAAAGATGTTCTTGCTTATAGCCGCGAAGAGGCTCTACGACTCGGCAATAATGCAATCAATCCCGATCATCTTTTCTTAGGTATTCTTCGTGATGGCGAAGGCGAAGCCATAAACCTTCTCCTTTCGCAAGGAGTTGATTTAAGTGATTTAAAAAAACGAGTAGATAAGCATTTACTTCAATTGTCGGACAGAAATGATAATATCAATGATTCCTCTGATATTGTTATTTTTAAATCAGCAGAAAGAGCTTTGAAAGTTGTTTTTCTTGAGGCACGATCTCTTAAAAGTGATACGATAAACACTGCGCATCTTTTGCTTGCCATACTAAAGGACGAAACAAACTTTATTACTCAACTTCTTTTTGAAAGAAATATTAGTTACGATACAGTTCGAAAGAACTTAACGATTCTAAACTCCGACGACAAAGGAGATTTTGGTGGTGGAGAAGATGAAGAGAATGAAAGTGGGATGTTTGGAAATATGGGCAAGCAAAATCAACCTGCTAGCGGTAAGCCATCGTCAGACACTCCTGTTCTGGACAATTTCGGCATTGACCTTACAAAAGCTGCAGAAGAAGGTAGATTGGACCCAATTATTGGTCGCGAAAGAGAAATTGAACGTATTGCACAGATATTAAGCCGTAGAAAAAAGAATAATCCTATACTTATTGGCGAGCCAGGTGTTGGAAAGTCTGCAATTGCAGAGGGTTTGGCACTTAGAATTGTGAAACGCAAAGTTTCAAGGGTGCTTTTCAATAAAAGAGTGGTTACGCTAGATTTAGCATCGATTGTTGCCGGAACAAAGTACCGTGGACAGTTTGAGGAGCGTATGAAAGCTATCCTAAATGAATTATCACGAACCAACAATATCATCCTTTTTATTGATGAAATTCATACTATTGTTGGTGCAGGAGGAGCAACAGGTTCGCTCGATGCAGCCAATATGCTAAAACCCGCCCTTGCTCGTGGTGAACTTCAATGTATTGGTGCAACTACGCTTGATGAGTACCGTGAACATATTGAAAAGGATGGTGCACTAGAGCGTCGTTTCCAAAAGGTAATGGTAGAACCTACCTCTCCTGAGGAAACTGTTGAAATTCTCAACAATATTAAAGAACGCTACGAAGACCATCACAATGTAGTATACACTCCGGACGCCATTGATGCTTGTGTAAAACTTACAATGCGCTACATCTCCGATAGACATTTACCTGATAAGGCTATTGATGCATTGGATGAGTCGGGCTCAAGAGTTCATATTTCAAATATTAAGGTTCCTGAAAACATCATCAACCTTGAAAAATCGATTGAGGAAGCCAAGAAGGAGAAATTAAAAGCTGTTAAGAATCAACAGTTTGAGTTAGCGGCAAATCTTCGAGATAAAGAAAAAAGACTTATTGAGCAGCTTGAGGATGAGCAGTCGCGCTGGGAAAAAGAACTTGCAAAACACCGAGAAACTGTTGATGCTGAAAAAGTTGCTGAGGTTGTTGCAATGATGACAGGTGTTCCTGTTCAACGAATTGCTCAAGCAGAGGGAACAAGACTCCTTAAGATGGCTGATGAATTGAAGGGCTCGGTAATTGGACAGGATGAAGCAATTTCTAAAATAGTTAGGGCAATTCAACGAAATAGAGCTGGACTTAAAGACCCCAATAAACCAATCGGAACATTCGTATTCTTAGGCCCTACAGGTGTTGGTAAAACTCAACTGGCAAAAGTTCTTGCTAAATATCTGTTCGATACAACCGATAACCTTATCAGAATAGATATGAGTGAGTATATGGAAAAGTTCTCCGTTTCGAGGCTTGTAGGAGCGCCTCCAGGGTACATCGGATACGAGGAAGGTGGTCAACTAACAGAAAAAGTTCGTAGAAAACCATACTCTGTTGTGTTGCTCGATGAGGTTGAGAAAGCTCACCCCGATGTTTTCCATATTTTACTTCAAGTGCTCGACGAAGGTCAACTCACCGATAGTTTAGGTCGTAGGGTAGATTTTAAGAACACCATTATCATAATGACCTCAAACATTGGATCTAGAGAACTAAAGGATTTTGGACAAGGTGTGGGATTTGCTACTAAAGCTAAGGAAGAATCGGCCAATGAGTACTCAAAAAGCATTATTCAGAAAGCTCTCAAAAAAGCGTTTGCCCCTGAGTTTTTGAACCGTATTGACGATATTGTTATGTTCAACGCATTAACTCGCAGCGATATTCACAAAATCATTGATATTGAGCTCAAAGGACTTTACGATAGAATTTACGCTTTAGGCTATAGCATTAAAATATCGCCTGCTGCAAAGGATTTTATTACGGAGAAAGGCTACGACATACAATACGGTGCACGTCCGTTGAAACGTGCAATCCAAAAATACCTTGAAGACCCAATGGCCGAGTCTATTATTAAAAGCGATATAAAGGCAGGAAACGTAATTTCCATTGGGTTTAACAAGAAAAAGGATGAAATCACCATTAAGGTTCTTAAGGGCGAGGAAGAGCCTGTTAATCCTGATGAAGAATAGACCCACTATTAATCAACATATTAAACTGCATCATTTTTTTGATGCAGTTTTTTTTGTTATTAAGTGAACAATTTAAACTAAAACTGTGTTAACTTTCTAAATAAATAATCAACTAATAATTTTAGAATATGACTGTAAAATTTGGACCAAACCCAGTAAGCCTTTTTGGTGAGGTAGTTAAAGTTGGTGCGAAAGCACCAGAGTTCTCAGCCATCGACACATCTCTAAAGCCAGTTGGGCTGAACGATTTCAAAGGAAAAGTAAAACTTATATCGATATTTCCATCGATAGATACTAGCGTATGCTCAGTTCAAAACCATAAATTCAATAAGGAAGCGGCATCGTACGGCGACAAGGTTGTATTTATAGCAATGTCGATGGACTTACCTTTTGCTTTAAAGCGTTTCTGCGGAGCTGAAGGAATCAACAACCTGGTAACTCTATCGGACCATAAAGACGCTGATTTTGGTAAGAAATATGGCTATTTAATTGATGCCTTAAGACTTCTAGCTAGAGGTGTTGTAATCATTGATAAGGACGATGTTGTTAGGTATGTTGAAGTTGTTCCTGAAGTTGGCCAAGAGCCAAACTACGACGAGGCTTTAAAAGCCATTAAATCGCTAGTTTAAACAATCTACGATAAAGCAGAAATGCATTGGAATTATCCAATGCATTTTTTGTATAGTGTACGTATTCTTCTAGAACAAAAGCGAAAGACAGGTAAGCCCACCGTCCATTTTTCGGAACTCGGACATTTCTACTTCAATTATTTTATATCCAAGTTTAACAATCTCATTTTTTGATTTAGAAAATCCCTTTGGGATCAATAAGTTATCGTTAATCAACAGGCAATTTGCTGAATAATTCTCATCCTTATCGAGTTTAATCACGTTTGACGATTTGAACAGATCTGCAAATTCATCAATTGAAACATAGTTATTGTTTCCTATGTAGGTAATACCAGTTTTTAGATGAAGAACTGTTTTAACAGGTATTTGCGACGATGTGTAGCCGTACTTAGAAAGAATTTCGGATAATTGCTTCGCCCCTTCTTGGTTTGTCCTATGCGACATTCCAATATAGAAATGGTTATCGACCCTTAAAATATCGCCTCCATCTAAATTTCCTGGCAACAAAATAGTTTCAACCTTCTTAAATTCTGATAGAATTTCAGCAATTCGGCTCTCTTCTCCCAGCCTAGCAATATCGCCAGGCTTAGTAATAATTGCCACCTCCTTGGTAATAACTGCGGTATCCTCCACAAAACATCCATCAGGAAAGCGCTCGTCGGCCTCAAGAACAGTAACTTCTACACCACATTTCCTAATTGCATCGCAATATGCATGGTGTTGCTGTAATGCCAATTCAAATGACGGTATCCCTAGATTTGAAGTTGTGATACCATCAGCAAAATTTTTACCGGGTTGCCTTACAATTGCTCTAGTAATTCTTTGCATAGATCTTAGATTGGTTTGGTTTTACATTAGAAAAAACGCGCCTTGCGACGCGCTTTATGAAATTTCTCCAATTAAATCGTAATCTTGAGCCGATAGAATCCGGACATTCACAAAATCGCCTACTTTCACCTCTTTATTTTGAGCATTACTTAATAGCACCTCTTGGTCTACTTCGGGTGAATCGTACTCGGTTCTACCAATAATCTCATCTTCATTAACAGAATCGATAATAACCTTTAGAAGCTGTCCAACTCGCTTTTGATTATTTGCCAAAGAAATATTCTGCTGTAATTCCATCAACTCGGCAGAACGACGCTCTTTCTCCTTCTGAGGGATATTATCCTTCATCGCAACTGCTGCATGAGTCCCTTCCTCCTCCGAATAGGTGAAAACACCAACCCTATCAAACTGATATTTCTCAACAAAATCAACCAACTCTTTAAAATCTTCTTTAGTCTCGCCAGGATGCCCCACTAGAAAAGTGGTACGAATTGAAATATCGGGAATATTCTTTCTAATTGTCTCTACAAACTCAATGGTCTCGGATTTTGTTATTCCTCTACGCATCAACTTGAGCATATTATCGCTAATGTGCTGGAAAGGAATATCTATATACTTGCAAATCTTGGGGTTATTTTTGATTGTTTCAATCAAATCCTTGGGAAAGTTAGCTGGGTAAGCATAGTGAAGCCTAATCCACTCTATTTTATCTATTTTGCTGAGTTCATTCAACAATTCGGAGATCATCCTTTTACCGTAAAGGTCAAGTCCGTAATAAGTTGAGTCTTGAGCAATAACAATTAACTCTTTAACTCCTTGACCAGTAAGATATTTCGCCTCAGCAACTAAATCCTTAATTGATTTTGAGG
>WBUV01000098.1 GCA_008933525.1 Bacteroidales bacterium
AGTTACCCCTAAAATCTTTTAAAACGCTTATTTTTACTGATATTCATAATGTTGTAGAATACTAAAAAAAATTATCAGTGGAAATATATTTCTTTTACCTTTGTGTGCATCTGAAAAAAAAATCTGAATTATGTACGGAAAAATAAAAGAAGATCTGCAAAAGCAGCTTGAATCTATAAAAAGCGAGGGTCTTTACAAGACTGAGCGTATTATTAGTACTCCACAGGGAGTTGAGATTATGGCCAATGGCAAAAAGGTTCTCAACTTCTGCGCGAACAACTACCTAGGTCTTTCATCTCACCCAAAGGTGATGGAGGCTGGTAAAAAGGCTCTTGAACAATGGGGCTTTGGCATGTCGTCGGTTCGCTTTATTTGCGGAACGCAAAGTTTACACAAGGAACTTGAGAATAAAATCAGCGAATTCCTTGGAACCGAGGATACAATTCTTTACTCCTCAGCTTTCGATGCAAATGGTGGTATTTTCGAGCCAGTATTGGGCGAAGAAGATGCAATTATTTCAGATGAGCTGAACCACGCATCAATTATTGATGGCGTGAGACTTTGTAAAGCTCAGCGTTTCCGCTACAAAAACAACGATATGGCCGATTTGGAGCGCGTATTACAGGAGGCTTCAAAGTGCCGTTATAAGATGATTGTTACCGATGGAGTATTCTCTATGGACGGTATTATTGCTCAGGTTGATAAGGTTTGCGACCTAGCCGATAAGTACGACGCTATGGTAATGGTGGACGACTCGCACGCTACTGGTTTTGTTGGTAAAACCGGTCGTGGCACACACGAGTACTGTAATGCAATGGGTCGTGTTGATATTATCTCAACCACATTCGGTAAAGCGTTAGGAGGAGCATCGGGTGGATGTATCTCTGGTCGTAGAGAGATTGTTGATATGCTTCGTCAGCGTTCACGCCCTTACCTATTCTCAAACTCATTAATGCCTTCAATTACTGGAGCAACTTTAGCTGTGCTAAATATGCTATCGGAAACCACTGAGCTTCGCGATAAACTTTGGGAAAATACCGAGTTATTCCGCAAAGGAATGAAAGAGGCTGGATTCAGAATTGTTGATGGCGTTCACCCAATTACTCCTGTACTGTTCGGTCACCTGCCAAACGATGCAAAATTGTCGCAGGAATTTGCTGCTGCTTTGTTGGAAGAGGGAATCTATGTAATAGGGTTCTACTACCCAGTTGTTCCAAAGGGCAAAGCACGTATCCGTGTTCAAATTAGTGCCGCTCATAGTAAGGAGAACATTCTGTTTGCTATTGAGAAGTTTACTAAGGTTGGAAAGAAACTTGGCGTGATTTAATTCGAGATTAATTCATAACATAAACAAAGCGCTAGTCTTTTTGACTGGCGCTTTTTCATTAGTTAGACCCCTCAATGGTTCTTAACCCATGAGGGGTTTTTATTAGACAGGCAAAAAATATTTGACGTATTCTTGCGTCATAATTTTTTATGACGTATATTTGCGTCATAAAAAATTTAAATGCAAAAAACACCATATGGTTTTAGCTAAAACAGAACTTTTCGACAATGAACTGCAGAGCTGCGCAGAACTTTGCAAGGCATTGGCACATCCAGCCCGACTGGCTATTCTAAAATTTTTATCGGACGCAAAGATGTGCATTACCGGTGATATAACAGAAGAATTGCCCCTTAGTAGAACAACAGTAAATCAGCACCTTAAAGAGCTCAAGGATGTTGGTTTAATTGTTGGCGTTACAGAGGGTGTCAAAACCAACTACTGCCTAAACCCTAAAAGGGTTGAGGAATTAAAGAACGCAATTAGAGTCTACTTAGATATGCTAGACACAACAGGATGCAATTGCTGCAAGTAAAACTAATTCATTAACAAAATTAAATCGTTCAACTATGGATCAAAAGGATATTAAACAAACCGTAAAGGAGAAGTATAGCCAAATTGCAATGCAGTCGAAACAGGAAAATGAAACATCGTGCTGTGGCGCAACGGGATGCTGCTCAGGAGTGGATTATACAATTTTTAGCGAGAATTACAATCAGGTTAAGGGCTATAGCGCCGATGCTGACTTAGGTTTAGGCTGTGGTATTCCCACAGAATACGCTAATATTAAAGAAGGTGACACTGTGGTAGACCTTGGCTCTGGCGCAGGTAACGATTGTTTTGTAGCTAGAGCAATTGTAGGCGAATACGGAAAAGTTATAGGTCTTGATATGACCGAGGCTATGATTGCTAAAGCTCGTGAGAATGCAAAAAAACTTAACTACAGCAACGTTGAGTTTGTGCTAGGCGACATAGAGAATATGCCCATAAACACAAAGGTTGCCGATGTTGTAATTAGCAACTGTGTGCTAAACCTTGTTCCCAACAAACAAAAAGCATTTGAGGAAATATATCGGATTCTAAAGAATGGCGGACATTTTTCAATCTCCGATGTTGTAATTAAAGGCGAACTCCCTGAAAAAATAAAGCAAGCAGCCGAAATGTATGCAGGATGCGTTGCTGGTGCAATTGATAAGGACGAATACATAAGAATTATTGAACGCAGCGGCTTTGTTGATGTGATGATTCAAAAAGAAAAACAGATCACCGTTCCTGATGATATTTTGCTAAACTATTTGAGCGAAGCAGAGTTAAAATTGTTCAAAGAGGCTGGTACTGGTATTTATAGTATCACAGTGTACGGAAAAAAATCTAAGGGTTGCAGTTGTGGTTGTAATTGTTAGCAATTAATATAAAAAAGAGAAGAATGGTAAAATTCTTCTCTTTTTTTAAGGGTTGCATTTATATGTTTGTTATATCTGTGGCGATTTTTAAGATCTTGTATACATCGCCATGTGGATCAAAAATTGGCGTGTATGTTTCCAAAAGAACAAATTCATCGCCCTTAATACCCAACTTTGTTTTACGTTTTTTGATTAGCCCCTTCATTAAATCGCCCCAGAATTTGTTGTAATCATCTTTGTCGTGGTCCGACATAATTATTCCATCGGTATGGTGCATGCCTATAACCTCATCTCTTTTCACACCTAGAAGTTTAAGGTATCCGTCGTTAACATTTGTCACAAAACCATTGGTGTCGTATTCCATAACAAATGACGATGCATTCAGAGCACTAACCAAGCCCTCTAATTCAAATGTTTTTCGTGCTGCTTCTTCCTGTGTTGCCTGCAACTCTTCCATATTCTGACGCATCTCCTCCTCTTGAGCAGCCATCATCTCTGCTTGTTCTTTCGATTTCATGAAGAGTTCTGATGTTAGCGCATTAACCTTAACCGAATGGAGTGTTGTTGCTATGCTCTTACCCAGTTCTTTGATAAAGCTGATTTCGTGTACTTGGAATTTTTTTAGCGAGGCAATTTCTATAACCCCCATAACTTGATCTTCAGTAATTAGAGGTATAAGAAATAGGAAGTTTGGATTGGCATCGCCTAGCCCCGAAGTAATTTCAATATACTGCTGAGGAATTTCAGTAAGCATAATAATATCTCGTTCGGCAGCGCAAGCTCCAATTAATCCTTCGGAAAAATGGTACGATTTGTTTAAGAATCTTTTTCTATCGTATGCAAAAGCCGATACCATATCAAATGTTTTTTCGTTGGTTTCTTTATTCTCGTTAAGAATAAAGATACCTCCCAGCGAAGAGTTAAGATACCACACTAAATTTTTAATAATATCGTCACACAACAATGTAAGGTTATCGTTATTCTGACGAAGAATTTCGCCAAATTTCGCCAACCCTTCGTTAACCCATTTTTTCTTTTCTTCCTCTATCTTTCTATTTTCCTCTTCCTCTCTTGCTCGTTTAAGGTTATCGCGCATCTCAATTAACGATTTACCAAGCAAATCGTCTTTGCTAAGGAGTTCGACCCTTGCCTCAAGGTTGCCAGATCCTATTTCGCGAGCAAACTCTGTTTTTGCATTAATACCTTTTATCGACTCGGAAAGTGCATCTGCCATTTGAGCTATTTCATCATTCGTATTCAATTTAATGCTCATCGACTTATCAATCTTACCTTTGGCAACTTCCTGTAATAGCAAAGTAATGCGTTTTACAGGTCCAGTAATTGAGTTGGTAACTATAAATATTATGATTACAAGAAAAAGGAGTCCTACAAAACCAATTATTATGCTGATATTATAGTTTCTGTTTGCCTCGGCCATAATATCGTTAATTGGAACAACTATTCCTAACGACCATGGTGTGTTTGTATTTCCAATATTAATTGGTGCTAGTGAATAGTACAAACGCTCTCCTTTACTATTTTTTGTTATAAAATTTTGAACCTTGCCTTTTTGGATTTTCGTAAGAACGTCGAACGATGAGATTAGCTCTGGTAGTTTATCTTTAATGTTTTTCTTAAAAATCGAAGTATCGGGATGTGCTATAAAGTTTCCCTGATTGGAAATTAAAAAAGCATAGCTATTAGGATAGGGTCGAACTTCACCAACCAATTCTTGAAATCTGGTTAAAATTAGGTCTACACCAACCAATCCAATAAACTTTCCATTATCTAGGAATGGCGATGAAAGAGTGGTCATCATTTGTCCACCCTGAAGTTCAGATATATACGGTTCAACAATTATTTCCTTGGCAACGCTTTTCATGTGACCATATGTTGGAGGGTCACCGGCTAAGCTGCGTGTTTCTCTTTTTGAAGAAAAAACACCATTGCGCTTATAAACAATATAAAAGTATCGTCCGTATGGCTTATCCCAATTCGGATCCAAATTACTAAACTCCCAACTATCCCAAATAGCATCTACATGAGAGGTGGTTTGAATCACCCTATTGTACATTGGATAAATAAGTTCTTGCCACTGAGGAAAGGGCATTTGTTTGTACTCAAGAAAAGCATTTGATAGGGTTCGAGTAACAGCAAAGTCCTGATTAATTAAACATTCAATATTTAAAGCGTACTGCTTTGCATAGCTGTCGGTTAACTTCACGGATTGTTCATAGGCAATTTTACGTGCCGACGAACTGATGAAAAAGAATATAATAGCAAAAAGTAAAACGGCTACACCTAGTATGTACACCAAAATTTTTTGGCGAATATTCAATTTTATCTTCATAACCTTTGGTTGTTTTTGATGTAAAAATCAAGTCATAAACTTAAGAAAATTCCCCAAAATAATGTATCTAAGCAATAACTTTTATTCTTTAAAACAAAAAAATCTAGCTCATGGCTTTTTTTGTGCTTTAACATTGTATATTTGAACTGTTTGTTAAAAGCCATGGTATGTTAGGTCGAAATAATGAGGAAATCGAACAAAGAGTTGAGATTTTAAAGTCTATTATTCTATTTAAAGAGGTCGAAAAATCTATTCTGGTTAAAATGGCCAAGGAGCTTGCTCCAAAAAAAATTGAAAAAGATGAAGTGCTTTTCAATAAGGGTGATCATGATTATGCATTGTATATTGTTGTTGAAGGTAAGGTAAAAGCTCATGTTGGAAGCCATACTTTTGCAACGTTTGGTTCGCTACAGTACTTTGGTGAGTACTCTCTACTCGATTCTTCGGCTCGTTCAACCACCGTAACCGCGGTTGAAACATCAAAACTTCTTCGTCTCGACCAAAGCGTTTTTTTTAAATTTCTCGATACCATTCCCTCTTTATCTAGGGCTATGCTAACTGGTTTGGTTTGGCGGTTACGCGATTACAATATTCTTGAAGCAGAGCTTACTTCTAAAAACTTGGAGATAAAGAAGCAGAAAGAGGTGCTTGAGTTACACAGAAAAGAGCTGGAATCGCTAAATCAAACTAAAGATAAGTTTTTTGCGATTATTGCGCACGATCTGAGGAATCCATTTAGCACAGTTCTCAGTTTATCGGAATTGTTGGCCAAGGAGTTTGACACTTTTGAGCCCGACAAGATGCAGCTATTCATTGAGCAAATCTATAAGTACTCTAACAATACGTTTAACTTGCTCGAGAACTTGCTGCAGTGGTCGTTACTTCAAACAGGTAGAACAGTTTTAAGGGCAAAGAGTGGGAATATTGCAGAGTTAATCCATGAGAATATAGAGTTACTGAAAGGTAACGCTATTCAGAAAAAAATTGAGCTAAAATGGATTAATCCTATGGATTGCTATGCTTTTTTCGATAGGAATATGATTACTACCGTTATACGTAATCTTATAAGCAATGCCATTAAGTTTACCCCCGAAAATGGTAGAATAATTGTTGAAGTAACTGCCGATCCGGAAAAGTACAAGGTTTCCGTTCAGGATAATGGCGTAGGGATATCGGATACCGATATTGCTAAATTGTTCCGAATCGATTCAAATCCATCAACCATTGGAACTTCGCAGGAGCAGGGTACTGGGCTTGGTCTAATTCTATGTAGAGACTTTGTGGAGAAGAATGGTGGTAAAATTGCAGTAGAAAGTGAAGTTGGGAAAGGTTCAAGATTTTATTTTACAGTTCCACGTTTCGAGAGTTAGGCAAACTAATCCATTATTCCTTCCTATAAACTCTGGCAAACCAGAAAAAGGGGCGCAAAAGAAAGTACAGAAAAAAAAATCGGTCTTTTATCTTCACTGTTTTCCAGTCGGAAAAATTTGGCTGTAGAATTGTCCAGCAGGATAGTTTATACTTTAGCTCTTTTCGCAATTTCATTTTATAGAAAGGTATACGCAACCGACTAATTTTCTTTGTAAGTGTTTTACTCTCGTCCGCAATTATTGCTGAGCATGCCTGTTGTGTAATATCCTGAACAACTCTTGGAGGTTTGACAACAGTTACATCAGGATAATTAAAAAATAATTTTGAGAGCGTTAAGGCCTGAAGCATCACTCTTTCCGTTCCTAAATTTTTAGATTGACGAAGGGCAATATCAATAAAATTTTCATCCAATGCTAAAAGTTGTGAAATATCCCTTAACCACAACAGCCGAAACCATTGATGTATGGACCCATGTAAGCACAGAAAAGTGAAATTGTGTTCGGGCGAAAGCACATTTACCGATTTACCTCCAAAAGGTAGACTTGTGACTTTGTCAAATAGGTTCTCTGTGCTAACATTAAAAAGCTGTTTTGATGAGAAAATTCTCCAATGAAGCTCAAGTAAGGTTCCCGTTTTTATATTTCGATATGCGTACTGATTTTTATGTGTTTGGTAGTATCTCTTTTGTTGGTGCGTTAATTCAAAATCGGGGTAAATTCTTTTATATCCTTCGGATAAAAGTATCTCATTAGTAGAATCAATGTTGCTCTCGTGAACTAGGATATCTAAATCCTTTGAAGGTCGTAAGCCAGGATTTGAGTAAAGTTGCTGTGAGAGAAATGAACCTTTTAGCACAATTGAATTGATGCCGTTATTGTTAAATACCTCCGAAATTCTAACACCCTCCATGCCAAGTGTTAATGCATGTTGGGTTTGAGCCAAAACTTTCTGCTTTAGTAATGGTGAAAATAGTTTTGAATCTATTCCATCTAACTTTCTTATATTATTATAGAATATTGGGAGAAGTCTGTGCCTTTCGCAGTGAGCAATTAGAGTGTCCTTGTCGAATTCTTCCTTTAGCAAATCATTTGGCGATAATAATTCCTTCCCCTCAATACTACATACCGAAAGCATTATTTTTTGCTCAATGCTTAGTTTTTTGTAAAGACTAGATTGGTCGATTTTCGCCATCGCTTTTTTAATTCAATCAAGTAAAGGTAAAAAAAAGTGAGGTCATTTATTAACTTCGCTTATAATACTTACATTTGTTTGTATGATTAGGCCAACAAAATAGATGATTGCGGAGTATACCTATAAAGCGTTTGGGTTAGTAATAAGTTCGGAAATTGAATGCCCGGAACTAATTCTCCACGAAGGTAATGCCGACGTCAAGATTAAACTGGGAAAGGTATCGGATAATTTAGAAAATCCACTTTTTACAGGAGTCCGATTTCAGGCTAAGGAGCGAGAGTTCTTGCTTACTGTTGATGGAATTGCACGTTACTATATTATTGATGGAAATAGAATAACCATTGATATTTATCCCAATGCTAGCTTAGCGGAAGTACGGCTTTTCCTTTTGGGTTCAGCGTTTGGTGCACTTCTCCATCAGCGCGGGGTTCTTCCTTTTCATGGCAGTGCTATTAAGATAGATTCAAGTGCAATAATTTTATCGGGCTTATCGGGTGCCGGAAAATCTACATTGGCAGGCGCTTTCAGATCTAAAGGTTACAAAATCCTTTCCGACGACATAAGCGCAATATCAATTTCTGATAATGGTTCTCCTTTCGTACAGCCAGGATATCCTCAAGTGAAACTATGGTCCGACTCTATTACTCAACTTGGCGATAATCCTAAAAAGTACGCAAAAGTTAGAGCAGAGCTAGAAAAACATAAAGTGCCAATAAGTTCCGATTTTTACGAAAACCCATTGCCGCTTACCAAAATATTTATTCTGGCATCGAGCAACCTGGGCGATTTGAAAATTGAACAGATAAAAGGAGTCGAAAAATTCAGCTTGCTTAAAACCCACACCTATAGGTTCAACTTTGTGTCGGGAAAAGAGATGAACGAGAGCCATTTCAAGACTTTTGAGATACTTGCCAAAAAGATTGATGTTTTTAAGGTTTTTCGTCCTACAGGAAAATTTTGCTTCGACGAGTTGATAAACTTGATTCTAAATGGATGATTTAAGGAAAATAGTTTGGCTTGCATCGTATCCAAAATCCGGGAACACCTGGTTTAGAGTTTTCCTGTCGAATCTTTTATCCGAGTCAGATCAGCCTGCCGATATAAATAATTTATATGCAACCCCAATTGCCAGTAGCCGAGAACTGTTCGATGAGGCAACCGGACTTTCTTCCGCTGAACTCACTCTCGATGAAATCGACATTTTGCGTCCAGGTGTTTATAGCTATGCCGCCCGAAATTCTAAAGAAATTCTATTCCAGAAGGTTCACGATGCATGGTTGTTAAC
>WBUV01000099.1 GCA_008933525.1 Bacteroidales bacterium
GTGCTGAGTTTCTCACGTGTGGTGGTTTATTCTTCAACCTTAGTCCAAATTCTAAGATTTAGGTTTAAATCTTCAACTAAATCGGTATAAAGTTTTAAAGGTTCACAGGTGTTTTTAATAAATTCAAAGTCGAAAGGGCGGAAAATAGCAGGTTCAAAGTGGTTGCTGTATTTTGGTATTGTGCAGTATAATCTGTTTTCAACAAAAGACAGCGAAATTTTTTTGCCTGTTTTCTTTTTGTAGTCGAGTATTCGTTGCATTAAACTTGGGGTAAGAATATAGCGAGCTTCAACTTGGTCGGTACTAAGAGTTAAGAATTCTTTATTAAAGAGAATATCCTCAAGTCTAACATCTTTAATTTCATTTAAGTAATATCTCGGTATTGATAAAAGAGAGTTCTTGCGTCTCCTACTTATAACAAAAGTTTTAGAAGTAAAATTTTTATTGAAGGAGGCTGATAAAAACAGGCCTTCAAAGTTTAACTTGTTGTTTGAGAAATAAGTAAACATCTCGCAGAACATAATACGTGTTTCTCCCATTCTGAATCGCATAAAGTCTTCGCCATCTGTTTCGGCTATGTTTATAGGGAAAAGCATACTCTTTGTTAGAACAGATTTTGAAATCCTTTGGTTCGGAATATACTCATAATCATCAAAGAGAAAATTCATAATCTCGAACATAACCTTATACTTGAAATGCTTTTTCAGATAGGTTGCTGTTTCGACTAGATGATGGAGTGCAAAAGAAAAGAATACTAAAAAGATTATAAAAGATAGAACAATAAGAGGTATGCTTCCAAGCACAATACCAATAAAAACAGCGAATAAAAATGGTGCCGAAAGAATTAGGTGTCTTTTAATCTTTCTGACTTTTTCGACACGAAACTTCTCAAGCGGTTCTAAAATTGATTGTAAAGTAGAATTGTAAAATAACAGTAATTCCGATTCTGTTTTCATTTCTATTTAAATAGCTCTTTAGCGGTAGGATTTTGCTTAACAACCTCGTCGAACTCCATTACTTTCATCGGCTGAAAGCCAAAAATATTGGTTAGTATATTTGCTGGAAATGTCTTTATAGAGTTATTATAATCTGTAACGGAAGTATTGTAAAAACGGCGAGCAGCAAGTATTTGCTCTTCAATTTCGTTCCACGATGCCTGTAAGTTTATAAAATTCTTATTAGCCTTTAGTTCTGGGTAATTCTCAACATTAAGCATAATGCTGCTTAATTCCTTGTTGATGTTTTTGTAAACCTCAAGTTTAGAATCAAAATTCATATCATCGTTTATGGAAGACCTTAATCGGGTAATTTCCGAAAGTAAGTTGGATTCGTAAGTCATATACTGCTTAACCACTTCAACCAAGTTAGGAATTAAGTCGTAGCGTTTCTTTAATGTAGCATCAACAGAACCTAACGCATTTTCTGTTTCATTTTTACTCCTAATTATGCTGTTGTAAAGAAATATAACATAAACAATAACCAGCAATAAGCAAATTGCAATAACGTATCCAATCATAGTCTTTTTTGTTTTGGTCAACGAATATAGCAATTCTTTTGAAATATACTCTAAAAAATGATGATTGGATTGATGGAGTAATTGAAGGTAATGAGTTGTAATTTCTTTAAATCAACTCCCTTAACTTAAATTTCACTTTAACCTCATTGCCGTTTCTAATAACTTTCATTTTGATTGTTTTTCCCTCTTTGCTTTTTAAAATATTTGAGATTTCCGATATTTTCATTGTACTAACAGAAGTTCCGTTTATTGATTTAATCTCATCGTTTACCATTAATCCGCACTCCGATGCTGGGGTGTTGCTTCCGACAGATAGTACTTTGTAAAAGGGTAAACCTTCAACTATTTGGCCTACTTCAATTCCCGACATATCGTAGCGGAAAGGGTCGTCAAAATTCGAATTCTTTCTGAGTATTATTTGTTGATTGTGGTAATCAATTACGACGTTAAATCTTCTAAATATTTCCGCACCAACGCTTCCATTTCTGCCATTATCGGTAATAGCATCGCGAATTGCATTAGAATCGGGGAATGCAGTAATCACATTGTTAAATTCAAATTTACCGATTCTAAATTTTTCTACTCTTGAAATTTCTCCCGAGAGATTTCCGTTTAGCCCTTGTCCTAGTACTTCTTGTCTATGCACAATGCCCGGTTTAATATTAGGGTTTGTTGAAGGATCGAGCCATAGTGCAAAACTCATTCCTGTGTCGAATAGCAATTTAACAGGAATATCTACTCCGTTTATTGTAACCATTGCTGTTATGTATGGCTTCCCATCAATCAATTCAATTGGGATAACATCTGCGTCTTTGTGAATTTTTCGTTTATACTTGTCGGGATTGTAAAAATGTAGGGTTTGGTTGGTGTAGTTTATTTCCACTACAAATTGTTCAAATATTGAGCGTCCAATCACACCATTTATAGGATGTCCAACACGTGCGGTTAAATCAATAACCTTATTAGGAACAACCAGTAACTCTTGTGCCTTACCCTCAATTTTCCCCATTGAGAGTTTGTTGTTTTTGGAAATCAAACCGTCAACGGATTCATCAGTTCCAAGACCTCTCAGTTTAACTTTTCGTGCTTGGTTTAGCGAAACAATGTATGGGTTGGATATTTCAGTAATAATTGTACGTCCAGCACCAGTGTCAAAAATAAGGTTAAGTGAGTCGGAACCATTAATTGCGAATGTCAAAACCATTAGATGCGAAGCAAGTGTGAAATTGACTTTGTAGGAATCATTCTTGCTGTTTAGGTAGAACATTGTACTCTCGGGTTTTTCAGCGAACACTCCCGCCGCTAATAAAACTCCGAGTAGTGTGGAGATTATGGTGTGTAGCGTTCTCATGGCAGTGGTTTTTAGGTTTATACCTTTCGGTATCTCTGCTTTTATACATAAGATACCTAACCACTATGGCTACCCTATGGAAATAAAATGAAAAGTGGAGTGTTAAAAGGATATTTAGTTGAAGCCTTTCCTAGATTAATACAAAATTTCCTGAGGAACTTCCTTGGCTGCATTGACAAATATCCTCATATCGTTTAGTCCTATTTGTCCTTTGTAGTAGTTACGATCTTTGTTTATTTGGTTAATCTTCTCGTAAAGTATATTGGGGTCAATATTGCAAGCTTTTTCTATTGTGTCTACACCAATGTCATGAAGCATCCGGGCAAATGTTGCTCCAACCCATTTTATCCGTGATAAGTCTGTTAGTTTGGTAAGTTCAAGAATAATATCGGGACTAATGCCTGTAATTTTAGAAAACTCGTTGCGACTTTGTGGTGTTTTAACTTTATCGTAGAGTTTCTGGGTATCCTTTACGCCAACCCTTTCCAATTTTGCTGCAGTTTCAGCAGTTATTCCTATAAAATCTGATATTTTATTGGGTTTAGGCAAGGTGCTGTTTATCTCACGTAGCAGAATAACTAAGTAATCACCCTTAAAACAATTTTCTTTTGAAAGGGAATCAAACTTGTCCTTCTTCTTAAGGGTTTGCTGTAATTCCTTCAAGTTTTTAATGCCAGCCTCGGCAAAATGTCCAAAACGTTCATCGAGCCGTTCCTTAAGTATTACCCTACTGGGAGGGAGGTAAGCATTGCGGAGTTTTTCTTTGTAGGCATTAAGGGTAATTGTAGTTAGATCAATGTGGTATCCCATACAATTAAATGTTGATGATTAATTGTAACTAAGATATAGATTTCTGATATTTTGGGCAATTATTTGAGAATTTACTCAATTTCAATAAAATAACCCGCTCTATTTTTTAGGTAGAGGGGGTGAGAAAATTTGCTTGAGAATGTTTATGTTATTGCAAGAACCAAATCGTAGGTGTACCCTAACAGGATGGCTCCAACCAAAATAATTGCAACATATAAAATGATGGCTCTGCGTTTCATTATCATGGTTAAACCGCCAATTACGCCAAGACTTGTGGCTGGGCCTGCAATCATATAGGCTAAGATTGGACCATCGCTTGCTCCAGCATCTCTCAAGACCTGTAATAATGGTAATACAGTTGCATCGGAAACGTACATTGGCAACCCAATTAATGCGGCTAACGGTACTGAGTAAAAATGCTCTCCACTGAAAAGGGTTACAATCCAACTTGTAGGAACATACTCTTTAACTAAGTATGCAATAATTACAAAAACAATGAATAAGGGTAATATTTTTACTATAGCAAGTTCATAAAAGGTTTTCAAAAACTTTTTGATTTGATATTTTTCACAAAGGTTTGTCTCGTCTTTAAACTCGCTGTTGCCGCAACAACTCACTTCAACTTTCTCTGAATCACAGCACGATGTTTTTCCATCAGCATAATTTAAAGTAACTACTTCTAACTGCGTTAGCGGTACATTTTGCTTTGAACTTTTTGCATATTCTTTATCCTTTACTAAAGCCTTTTTACTATTTAACCTCAATTGATCGTTTAAAAAGGATGTCCTCACTTCTAACAAATGAGAAATCCAGCCTGCACCTAACCCAAGTACAATTGACGAAATTAAAAGTGCTAGAGTGAAGTTAACTCCCAAGAATCCTGATAGCATTACAAAAGTATCGGGACTCATCAATGGGGATGATACCAGAAAAGCCATAATTGCTCCCCACGGAATAGTGCTTGACACTAACGATAGCACCACGGCCATTGTGCCACAGGCACACAGTGGAGTGAATGCGCCAAACAGTACACTGCTCAGGGTTAAAAAACGTGGTCGATTCAAAAAGTATTTCCGAGCTTTGTCCACATCAATATATACCGAAATGGCAACAGCTATTAATATGCCAAATAGAAGTATTAACCAGTTTGCTGCAAATGTGTGAATTAGATAGTTGAATATTCCGGATAGAACTTCTAAAATTGTTGATTCCATAACAAACCTCCCTTGTATTTTTAGTTATGTTACAAAGGTCGGACACGTAAGAAAGGAACCACTTGACCTAGGTCAAGAATTTCCTTTGGCAATTTTATTTCTGATTCTACTCAAAGTTTCCGGAGCAATGCCAATATACGAAGCTATAAACTGTAGCGGAACTTTATTCACTATTCCAGGATTTTCTTTTAGTAAGGTTAGATATTTTTCTTTTGCGGGAATAGGGCTATTTCTCCAGCCCGATTGCTTTAACTCAATATACTCCTGTTCTGCAACAACTCTTCCAACACGTTCCCAAAACGTAGATTTAGCGTAAAGTGCATTTAAATCTTCATGACTAATAAGTACTAGGGTAACATCATCCAAAGCCTGAATACTGGCATTGGAGGGAGTTTGGGTTATAAAACTAATAGTTGATGTGGCAAATGTATTATCGCTGCATAGACAAGTTGTACTTTCGCTACCATCGTAGAATGTGTATGACCGCATAATGCCCGATGCAACAAATGCGAAATGCCTGCAGGTTTTACCCGCTTCAACAAAATGCTCCCCCTTTTTAAAATTTTTAACCTGAAGGTACGGAAGAGCCAATTCAAATTCCTCTTTGCTGTAGCCATTAATGGTTCTTAAATAATTATGAAACTTTTCAATGGCAATATTAAAATTCATATCCAGTAATTACATTTATTAAAAATATTGAAGAAAAATATTACTTTTAAAATTACAGTGAAAGATAACATTTAAATAAGAAACAGAAAATCAATAAACACTATTAAAAATGGAAAAACCGTTATGCCCTGCTGGGCCTAAAAGCATTCACAAGAATTTAACCGCATTAACTTCAACTTATCAGTTAAAGGCTGTTTTGGCTGTTTTGGCCATAGTTTTATTCTTTGTTTTATACTTTGGACTTGTTTTGGCATTTGCCTATTTGGTTAAACTTGCCATTACTTATCCAATTGGGGATATTAATAAGATAACTATCCTTGTTAAACTTGGAGCAATTGCTGGTTCTGCTATGCTATTTGTATTTACCCTAAAGTTTATTTTTAAACTTAAAAGTTATAAACCCGAAAATAGGATAAAACTTAATAAGAAGGAACATCCCGAATTATTTCAATTTGTTAATCAAATATGTAAGGAAACACACGCGCCTCGCCCAAAATCTATTTATATCGATCCAGATGTCAATGCTTACGTTTGTTATACCAATGTTTGGTTGAGTTTATTTTTCCCAACTCGTAAGGAGCTGACAATTGGTTTAGGATTGGTGAGTTCACTTAATTTATCGGAGTTTAAGGCTGTAGTAGCCCATGAGTTTGGCCACTTTGCACAGCGCAGCATGAAAATAGGTAGCTATATTGTATCGGCCAACACTATTATTCACGATATGATTTTTGTTCGCGATAAATGGGATCGGCTTTTGGAGCAATGGCGTGGATCAGATTTAAGATTATCGGCTGCGGCTTGGGTTATTACTCCTGTTATTTGGATTATTCGCCAACTTTTGAATCTATTTTACCAGTTCCTTAATATTATGCATTCCTCACTATCGCGCGAGATGGAGTTTAATGCCGATAAGGTTGCGGTTAGCGTAACTGGAAGCGATGCAATTGTATCTTCGTTGTGGAAGTTGGATAGCGGCTCTACAATTTGGAATAGTACATACGGAAATGCATACCATTCGTCTCAGAAAAATCTTTACATTAAAAATTTATACTACCATGTTGGCTTAGAGTGCGAACGGGGTGTTGAGAGCCAGAACGAACTGCTAAATAATCTCCCCGATGATAGTCGAGGAGGTAAAAAATACTTTAGTGTTTCGGAGAATTCTAAGGTGAGCATGTACGCTAGTCATCCCCGTAACGATCAGCGTGAGGATAATGCTAAAACTCCCTATATAGAGTGCGAAATGGATAATCGCTCACCATGGTTGCTTTTTAATTCGGCCAACGAGATACAGGAAAAGATGACTGCGCTTGTGTATGAAAAATATATGCAAAAGAAGCCCGATAATTTTATCTCAGCCGATGAGTTTGAGTCATTTATTAAAGCAGAAACACAGGGTAAGAACTTACTATCGGAGTACTACAACACCTTCGAGGCTCGTTATTTGGAAATTCCAACTGAGGAAGATCTGAAAAATGCGGAGCCTTTGTCCTTACCGGTTGAAGAGGCTACCAAACAACTTAAAGCGGAACTTTATGAGATGATGAAACCTGTTCAAAGTATTACAACCCTGATGACAAAGGCACAGGAAATTGCAGCAGGTACAACAAAGGATAAATCCTTTAATTATTTGGGAGTTGATTATAATAAAAAGAATCTTAACGAGGGTTATGGAAAACTCGTACAGGATAGGAATATTCTTTTAAATGAGGGTTTTGTTCAGTGGGATGTAAAGTTCTGTAAATTGCATTATGCATTAGCACGCGATCTAAATCAGGAAATGGAATTGTTAAGTTTATATAATCAGCATAGAGCAATTACGACTCTTTACAAGAATTTTGTTATAACGCAAAGTAAAATTTATAATGGTTTGCAGCAGTTAAGGGAAAGGGACGATGTAACTCAGCTTAAGGTTTTAAGTTTTGGAGATACTGTACTCGATGGTTTAAAAGCATTGAACAAGGAGTTGGAAAAGTTGAATGATTTAAACTTTGTGCCACTTCCAAATATCGATTCAATTCAGGAGTTGAAGGAAGCAATTATTGAGGGCGGTGCTTTTAAATTTGAGTCGGGACCTCTATTCGAAAATCATCGATTCGAAAAATTAATGGATGCTCTTGAAAAGGGAATTGCTCATTGCCAGCGTGTCGATCAAAAGAGTGTTTCAGTAATTTTGGGGTTTAATAAAAATTTATACACCAAAGCAATAGCCTCTAAAGTTTTAGTTTAATATAGATTTATGTTTGGAAATATTTGAATCGGATGCATTTTTTCGACATCTAAATTTATTAAAATGAGTTGGATTAAATCAAATAAAGTCAAGTTGAAAGCCAAAAGGGCTTTCCTTAAAAAAGGAACCTGTTCTCGAACTTTCTTTTATATTCTAAACCGAGAGTTTGGCCACCCAAAGGACAACGAGGAACAAGCAGCCGATTATTTGGCAGGAGGAATTCTCCAAAGTGGTTATCAGTGTGGAATGCTTTGGGGGGCATCATTGGCTGTGGGTGCTGAGTCGTATCGTAGATTTAACAATCAGTCTGTTGCAACAGGGATGGCAATTAAAGCCACTCAGAATGTTTTAGATTCGTTTATTCAAGCTGCCAATAGTCCAGACTGTGGCGAGATTACCAATACTGACTGGAAAAGAAAGTATAGCATTCTTAAATTTTTGGTTACAGGCAAAATGGTAACCTGTTTTAAATTAGCTGGGAAATGGGCGCCAGATGCAGTTCAGGCGGCAAATGATGGCTTATCTCAAAGTGTGGCTGACTTGCCCGCTACATCGTTAAGTTGTGCCTCTGAGGTTGTAAAACGAATGGGAGGTACCGACGAGGAAATGGTTATTGTAGCGGGTCTGGCAGGCGGAATAGGCCTGAGCGGTAATGCCTGTGGTGCTCTTGGTGCTGCTATTTGGATGAATTCACTGCAAAGAGTAAAGAATGGAACATTCAAAAGTTCTTTAACCGATTCAGAATCCGAGAAAATACTTAATGCATTCCTTGAGGTCTCCAATTATGAAATGGAATGTAGCAAGATTTGCGGCAAACAATTTGAATCCGTTGAGGAGCATTCCGAGTATATTATGAGCGGAGGCTGCCAAAAATTAATTGAAACACTAGGGCGTAGGTAAAAAAAAAGCGAGGATTTCCTCGCTTTAAAATTTTACAAATCGTTCCGTTTCATATCCTTCTTATAGTTTTTCAGAATCTTTCCAAACATTTTTTCTTTGCGTTTCTTCTCCGTTTGGCTGGTTTCGAAGAAGGTGCGTTCTCGCACCATTTTCAGGTAGTTTTCGTACGATGCTCGGTCGATTTCGCCATTTTCAACGGCCTCAATT
>WBUV01000100.1 GCA_008933525.1 Bacteroidales bacterium
GTTGTATAGTGGAATTAATCCCGACGACGTTTCTGTAACTAATAACGATAATGATATTGCAGGCATAACCGTTACGCCTACTAATTTAACAACAAATGAGAATGGTAGCTCTGTTACATTTAGTATTGTTCTCAATACTCAACCAACTTCTAATGTAACAATATCATTATCGTCGAATAATACGAACGAGGGAACAATATCTGTTTCGTCAGTCACGTTTACAACAGCAAACTGGAATGCTGCTCAAACCATCGCAGTAACCCCTGTTGATGACGATGTTGACGATGACGACATCACCTATTCTATTGTAACTGGAAACGCATCAAGCACTGATGCAAACTTCAATAATAGAGCCGTTGATGATGTAACTGTAGTTAACAGAGATAACGATACTGCAGGTTTCATTTTTAGCCAAACATCGGGGTTAACAACTACCGAGGTTGGAGGAACAGCCACCTTTACTGTTCGATTGTCTAGTAAACCTCTATCGGATGTATCTTTCACCTTAAGTTCAAGTAACACAAACGAAGGAACGGTGTCTCCGGTAACAATTACTTTTACACCATCTAATTGGAGCGTTGCCCAAACCGTTACAATAACAGGTGTTGACGATCTGATTGACGATGATAATGTTAACTATACTATTATTACCAGTGCAGCAACAAGCTCTGATACGAAGTACTCAGGAATGGCTGTGCCCGATGTATCTGTTGTAAATACTGATAACGATACAGCAGGAGTTACGGTTAACCCTACTGCAGGATTAAATACTACCGAGGCCGGAGGTGTTGCAACTTTCTCAGTTAGGTTAAATACTCAACCAACCTCTAACGTAACAATATCAATAAGTTCAAATAACTTGAACGAAGGTACTGTTTCACCTGCATCAATAACTTTTACTTCATTAAACTGGAACGAATTGCAAACCGTTACCATTACTGGTGTCGACGATGACATTGACGATGGCAATGTGGCATATTCAATTATCACTGGAAACACAACAAGTACTGATCCTAAGTATAATGGGTTAAATGTGCCCGATGTGAGTGTGACAAACATTAATAACGATACTGCCGGAATTACTTTAAGCAGAACGTCAGGATTGGTTACTACAGAATTAGGTGGGTCGGATTCGTTTACAATTAGACTCAGCACTCGCCCAATCGCCAATGTTACCATAAGTTTCTCGTCGAGCAATACTGCTGAAGGAACTGTAGCTCCGCTGAGTATAACATTCAACAGTAGCAATTGGAACACCCCTCAAACAGTTACAGCATCTGGTGTTAATGATGACGTGGACGATGACAATGTTCTTTATAATATTATTACATCTGCCGCAGTAAGTGCCGATTCAAGGTACAACGGGCTTAATCCTGCCGATGTTTCGGTTACCAATACTGATGATGATCTTGCCGGGTTTACAATAACTCCATTAGCAGGCTTGGAGACCAATGAGTCTGGCACATCAACAACCTTTAGTGTTCGTTTAAATACACGTCCTACAACAAACGTTACCTTAGCCTTAAGTTCCAGTAATACAGCTGAAGGTATTGTTTCTCCAATGAGTTTAACTTTTACTCCTTCGAACTGGAGTACCGAACAGCAGGTAACTATAACTGGAGTCGATGATTTTGTTGCCGACGGCAATAAAGTTTTCTCAATTGTAACAGCTCCTGTGGTAAGTACCGATGGCAAGTATAACAATCTGAATCCTTCAGATGTATCGGTTACTAACAACGATAATGATGTAGTTGGTATAACAGTAAATCCAGTAAGTGGATTGTTCACCACTGAGGCTGGAGGGCAAGCAAAATTCTCAATCCGATTGTCTAGCCAACCAGCTGCAAGTGTTGTTATTACAGTTACAACTAGTAATTCGCTGGAAGGTGTTCCTAGCCCTTCAACATTAACCTTTACCTCTGCAAATTGGGATTTTTTACAGGAAGTCACTGTAACCGGCCAGAACGATGATGTTGATGACGATGATGTTGCTTATTCAATAATAAAGCAATCGGTAGTAAGTTCCGATCCTTTGTATAATAACATAGATTTACAGAGCGTTTCCCTAGTAAATAGGGATGACGATAATGCAGGATATTTATTTTCTACAACATCTGTTAGCTATTCGGAGTCCGATGCGCCAATCAGTGTAACTGTTTCTTTGCGTTCGAAACCAACAAGCAATGTTCAATTTGATTTAGTTTCGGATAATACAGCAAAAGGAACCGTAAGCCCTGCAAATTTAATTTTTACTCCTGAACTTTGGAATGTTGATCAAACCATAACAATTACACCAGTCGATAATTTCATTATGGATGGTAATGCTGCGCTTAGCATCACAACTTCATTGCCAACAACAGCAGACCCTAAATACACTTCATTAAATCCGCCGGATATTTCTGTTAATGTTACCGATAACGATGTGGCTGGTATAAGCGTTTCGTCCATATCAGGCAATACGCGGGAGGATGGTACTCAAGCAACATTTACTGTTGTGCTTACAAGCGAACCAACTAGCGATGTTTCTATTGCAATATCATCGAGCGATACAGGCGAAGGAACTGTTCTGCCTGCAAGTTTAGTTTTTACACCTGCAAATTGGAGTACACCAAGAACTGTCACCGTAACAGGTGTAGCCGACTTGGCTGCCGACGGAAATCAATCCTATACCATTATTTTGGCTACAGCAACAAGTCTCGATCCTATGTATGATGGTGTTGATCCAGTTGATGTAACAGTCATTAACATAGACACAGATCAGGCTGGAGTAAACGTATTTCCTATTAGTGGGTTGGAAACCAATGAAGCTGGTAAGATAGAAACGTTCATGATCAGTTTGAATACAATTCCCACAAGCGATGTTAAAATAAACTTCGTTTCGAGCGATACAGGTGAGGGAACTGTTTCTCCTGCTTCATTTACATTTAATAATACCAATTGGGACACTCCCCAAATTATTACTTTGACAGGGGTTGACGATAACGACCCAGATGGAGATCAACCCTATACCATTCATATTTCGGTTGACGCATCGTGCATTGAGCCCAACTATTCGGGTTTAACGATCGATAATGTTTCCGCTACAAACCTTGACGATGTTGCTCCCAGACCTGTTGACGATAATTCCTCAACTGACGAAAAAACAGCCATCATTATTGATGTTCTAAGTAATGACCTTGGATTGGATAAAGGAGTTTTGTCTGTAACCATTGTATCGCAACCAACAAATGGTGTGGTCGTGGTTGAGTCCGATAATAGAATTAAGTATACTCCAAATGGCTTGTTCAATGGCGTTGAAACTTTCGTTTACCGTGTTACAGATAATAACGCAGCGTATGGCGATGCAACAGTTTCTGTGAATGTGACATTTGTTAACGATATTCCTGTTGCAGTAACTGATAGTAGAGGAACCAGTTTGAATACTCCTGTTGTTGTCGATGTTCTTTTCAACGATTATGGATTGGAGGACGGTGGTATTGTTGTTTCGATTTCGGAATTGCCTGAAGTATTGAAAGGTTCCGCAGTTGCAAATGCTGATAATACAGTAACATTTACCCCCGCAACCGGTTACCTTGGCATAGCAACCTTTAAGTATAAAGTAACCGATGCTAACGCCGATGAATCCGAAGCAGTTGTTACAATTAATGTAAGAACAGTTAACCACGTTCCTGATGCTGTTGACGACAATGCTTCTACTATTATCAATACTGCTAAAATAATAAATGTTCTTGCTAACGATAGCGGATTGGAAGATGGGTACAAAGATCTTAGAGTTTACCAAAGTCCTAGCAGTGGTGTGGTTGTGGTTATTGCAAACCGAACTGTAACCTATACTCCAAACAATGGATTTATTGGTTCTGATAACTTCAAGTATCTGCTCGAGGATGCCGATGGAGATTACGATATTGCTACTGTTACAGTAAGCGTGACCGCTAAACCAAATTATATCCCAGTGGCTCGTGACGATTCAAGAGGAACATCGTTCAATACAGCTGTTATTGTGGATGTATTGTTCAACGACACTGGATTAGAGGATGGTGTTGCTACTGTAACAATAACCTCAGCCCCAGTAAATGGTGTCACCATTGTTAATCCCGATTTCACAGTAACTTATACTCCAGATAATGGCTATGTTGGAACTGAGACATTTGGCTATCAGGTTTGCGATATTGATGGTGATTGCTCATCGGCAAACGTGCGAGTTAATGTTAAGGCTGGTATAAATGTTGTTCCTGTGGCTGTTAACGATAAAGATTCTACGTATACCAATACGCCTAAAAAAATAAATGTATTGGCTAACGATAGAGGCTTGGAAGATGGATTTAAGAGTATTACTATTAAAACCAACCCAGTTTTAGGAAGTGTCACCGTTAATGCCGATAGAACGATTACGTATACCCCGACATATATGTTTATTGGAACGGAAACATTCCAGTACATAATAGAGGATATTGATGGTGATTATTCAATGGCAACGGTTGAAGTGTTAGTGAAAGAACGCCCCGACTTTAAGCCTGTTGCATTAGATGATAGAAGAGGTTGTAGTTTTGAGCAACCAGTTATTGTTGATGTTTTATTTAACGATACAGGTTTAGATGATGCTCCTGTTGCTGTTACAATTAAAGATCTTCCAACCCAAGGTACTGCTGTTGTTAATATTGATAATACTGTAACCTTTACTCCTGCAACAGCTTTTGTTGGAACAATGACATTTACCTATACTGTAACCGATGCCGATGGCGATAGCGATGACGCAACAGTAACTATAAATGTTAAGGCAGGAATCAACAATGTACCGTTTGCAGTTAACGATAATGCTACAACAATTATCAATCAATCTGTCGAAATTAATGTTTTGGCAAACGACAGAGGTCTCGACGATGGTTTTGGTGGTATTTATATTTATAAAGCACCGTTATTCGGAACAGCAACTGTAAATGCTAATAGAACTATCACCTATACTCCAAGTTACATGTTTGTTGGTACTGAGACATTCCAATACTATATTGAAGATGTTGATGGTGATTACTCTTTAGCAACGGTTACAATTACCGTTACTGAACGACCAGATTACATCCCTGTTGCAAACGACGACCGTCGTGGTGGTAGTTTTAACACTCCAACCATTATTGATGTATTGTTTAACGATACAGGCCTTCAGGATGTTCCTGTGGTTGTAAGTATTAGCCAAATCCCTGCACTAGGAACGGCCATTGCTAACCCCGACGGAACAGTTACATATACCCCTGAAGTAGATTATGTAGGAGTGATAACTTTCCGTTATACAGTTACAGATGCAGATGGAGATAGCGATGATGCCCTTGTAACTGTTTCCGTTAAGGCTGGTGTAAATGTAGTTCCATTGGCTAATAACGATAATGCTTCAACACTCGTAAATACACCTATCGATATTAATGTCCTAGCAAACGATGGTGGCCTTGACGATGGTTTTGGAAATCTAATTATTCATAAAGCCCCGGTTTATGGCTCTGTAATTATAAATGCTAATAGAACAATTACCTACACCCCAAGCTATATGTTCGTTGGAACCGAAACATTCCAATATATAGTTGAGGACGTAGATGGTGATTATTCAATGGCTACGGTTACTGTCACTGTAACTGATCGCCCCGATTATCAACCTATGGCAGTCGACGATAGGCGTGGATGTAGCTTTAACGAGTCAGTTGTTGTTGATGTACTATTTAACGACTCTGGATTGGACGATGTGCCAATAACCGTTACTATCAAAGATTTTCCAGCGCAAGGTTCTGCGACAGTTAATCCAGCGGACAACCTTGTTACATTCACCCCTGCAACTGGATTCGTTGGAACCATGACATTTACCTACACTGTAACCGATGCCGATGGCGATAGCGATGATGCAACCGTTACAATAAATGTGAAATCGGGAACCAATAATATTCCTGTAGCAGTAAACGACAATGCCTCTACAACTATTAATAAAGCTGTCGATATAAACGTTTTAGCAAACGATGGAGGTTTGGACGATGGTTTTGGAAGCCTTACTATTTATAAAGCTCCAGCATTTGGAACTGTTGTAGTAAATGCTAATAGAACAATTACCTATACTCCAAGCTACATGTTTATTGGAACTGAAACATTCCAGTACCTAGTTGAAGACGTGGATGGCGATTATTCCTTTGCCACTGTTACAGTTATTGTTACCGACAAACCCGATTATCAACCAATAGCTAATGATGATAGGCGCGGTTGTAGCTTTAATACTTCTGTTATTGTCGATGTTCTATTTAACGATTCAGGTTTGGATGATACTCCTATCACTGTTACTATCAGTCAAGCACCTGCGCAAGGAATTGCTGGTGTAAATGTTGATGGAACAGTAACCTATACTCCAGCCACCGATTTTGTTGGCGAAATTACTTTCCGATATGCTGTAACCGATGCCGATGGCGATAGCGATGAGGCCCAGGTGACTATACGAGTAAAATCAGGTATTAATATCGTTCCAAATGCTCTTAGCGATAATGCTGCAACTCAAATAAACATACCAGTCGATATTAATGTATTGTTAAACGATACAGGTCTCGACGATGGTTTTGGCAGTATGTCGATCCACAAGGCACCACAATTTGGAACTGTAGTAGTGAATGCAAATAGAACAATAACTTATACTCCAAGTTATATGTTTGTTGGAACTGAAACATTCCAGTACTTTGTTGAGGATGTAGATGGCGATTACTCTGTAGCAACAGTGACTGTTACTGTTACCGATCGTCCAGATTATTTACCCGTTGCAAACGACGATTATCGGGGGGCAACCTACAATACGCCTAGGATTGTTGATGTTTTAATTAATGATACCGGACTTGAGGATAGTCCTATTACCGTTACTAAAACAACCGATCCTGCTTATGGTACGGTTGCTGTTAATGCCGATAACACAATAACTTATACACCCGATGGAAGTTACTTGGGACAAGTTCAGTTTAACTACTCGGTAACCGATGCTGATGGCGATTCGGATAATGCAACAGTTTTCATCAATGTAAAGGTTAAAAATATGATCCCCGATGCATACGATGATATTGTTACTACCCTTGTTAATACTCCGGTTCAGGTACATGTCTTAGATAACGACTCCCTACTGTTCGAAGGTATTAAAGGATTATACTTACACGTTGCACCACGATGGGGAACTGCAGTTGTTAATGCCGACAATACCATCACTTACACTCCAGGTAGTTGGTTCATAGGAAATGACGAATTTGTTTACTATGTTGAGGATGTAGATGGCGATTATGATATAGCCACAGTTCGAATCTCTGTGCTAGATCAGCAAAACGCTATACCAATTGCTAATGATGATCGCAGAGGAACTTCTAAGAATACCCCAGTTGATATTGATGTTTTAATTAACGATGATGGACTAGATGATGGCTGGATAAGAGTATTCATCAAGGAAAATCCAGATATTTCAACTGGTGTAGTTGTTGTAAAAGCCGACAATACTGTTACCTTCACTCCTGCTACAGATTATTTAGGCGATGCAGTGTTTAAGTA
Organism: Bacteroidales bacterium; assembly: GCA_008933525.1. Taxonomy (GTDB): domain Bacteria; phylum Bacteroidota; class Bacteroidia; order Bacteroidales; family Tenuifilaceae; genus SB25. The sequence goes on from WBUV01000100.1 coordinate 7,546, forward strand.
CTTTATTACCGACAGAAATAATGATACCAGTAATGTAGCGACTGTAACCGTTGTGGTTAAGGAGGTGAATTATGTTCCAGTTGCTAATAAGGATACCATTTCAACCGTTATGAATGCCCCAATTCTCATCGATGTTGTGGCAAACGATACTGGTTTAGAGGATGGTTTGGACTATATTAAACTGATGAACAGACCATTGCATGGTTTTGCATATGTGTTCGATAATCGAAATATCAAATATTTCCCTGCAAGTTGGTTTGTGGGTACCGATTCGTTAACCTACATGGTGGTTGATGCTGATGGTGATTATGGTATTGCAAAGGTTATTATTACAATCAAGGATAGGGTTGACCATAAACCACAAGCAAACCCAGATGGACGAGGTACTTCAAAGAATCAACCGGTAACCGTTGATGTGCTTTTCAACGATTCTGGAATGGAGGATGGCGGGCTAACACTTATCCTTAACAACTTACCATCGCACGGATCTGCAGTTCTCAACGTTGATAACACCGTAACTTATACCCCTGCTACCGATTACTTGGGCGAGGATGTATTCTACTATCAGGTATGCGATTTCGATAGCGATTGCTCTTCGGCGGCAGTTACAATTAATGTTAAGAACTCTAACCTTGTTCCTATTGCAGTTAACGATACTATTACAACCTATAAGAATAGATCGGTTGCTGTCCCTGTTCTCTTCAACGACAAGAACTTGAATGATGGTGGTACATCTGTTAAGATTCATGTTAAGCCTACTAATGGATCGGCAATTGTGAATCCAGATAAATCAGTAACCTATACTCCAAAAACTGATTACTTCGGTATTGATTCACTTTGGTATTTAGTTTCCGATATCGATGGTGATTATGCTCTTGCCAAAATGGTTGTTGAGGTTCTAAACCGAGAGAATAATACTCCTGATGCGCAGGACGATGAGGCCGAAACGTTCATTAATACTTCTATATTGATAGATGTTTTAGCAAACGATACTTATTTGACCGATGGAGTTAAGTCCGTTGCAATAATCCTTTCGCCTGTAAATGGTAATTTTACTGTTGATGCATATAATAGGGTTCTTTACACACCATTAAATGGCTATAAAGGAGGTGACAGTTTCACCTACCGAGTTTGCGATTTAGATGATGATTGCGATGAAGCAACCGTTAATGTTGCCGTTGTTCCTGATGCTACCAAAATGATTGATATTCCTGAGGCGTTTTCACCTAATGGCGATAGAATAAACGATACTTTCGAAATTCTCAACCTGGTTAATTACGGAAGGGTAAGTTTGAAAGTATATAACCGTTGGGGAAATCTAGTTTATAAGAACGATAG
>WBUV01000101.1 GCA_008933525.1 Bacteroidales bacterium
ATATAGAACCTCTTTTTTTATTACGCAAGGGGCAAATTAATATTTTTTTTACAAAAAATCAATTTTAAATTAAACTAAACTGATTTTCAGTAAAATAATTTTCTATTTATTTTTAAAATTCTCAGAAAGATGAAAAACGTAATGAAAAACTCATACCTTAATTATAAGTGTCGAGTCAATAAAAATTCTTCGGCTAGTTTTAAGGCATCGGGTTTACCAACATCAAGAATGAAGTTTTCGTCGAGATTGACTCCTATAATACGGTTATCTTTACAGAGATTAAGGTAGGCATCGACTATAGAAAACACTCCTTGAGTTGAAATCAACTCAAAAATTCGTGGTGAAATGACGTGGATTCCTGCAAATGCATAGGCATCGAGAACCGTTTTGTGCATATTGGGGAATATTGATTTCCCCGTTAGCATATTACGCCAACCCGATAAGAGCATATCTTCATCGAATAAAAACACTCTTGATGATTCGCGACGGCTAACTGCTAAAGTTGCTAGAGCATCTTTTGTCTTGTGAGTTTCAACTAATTCTTTCAGATTGATGTCGGAAATAATATCAACATTGTGTACCAAAAAAGGCTCATCACAATCGAGAAACCGTCGTGCATGAATTATTCCACCTCCTGTATCCAATAATCTGTCGGACTCATCGGATATATATATTGATGAATTAAACTTTCTTTCAGATAAGAACTCGTAGATCATAGGTGCAAAGTGATGCACATTGATTACTATATGATTGAAACCTTGCGATATAAGGTTATCAACACAATACTCCAATAGGGTTTTGCCTCCAACCTCAACAAGAGCTTTGGGTTTATCGGCAGTTAAAGGCATTAACCTAGTTCCAAGACCAGCAGCAAGAATCATTGCTTTCATTCCAGTATCTGTATGCTTTAATGTATCTAAAGATAATTATTATTGTGACTAGTGACAAGTGACTAGAAACATAAAAAAAGGTAATAAAAACATCAACCATCGACTTTTTTAGGTTTGCAGAGTTTATCCTTACTGTTTGATGCAGCACCACACTTACCACAATAGAACTCTTTATTATCGGGCTTCTCCTTTGCTTTACCTTTTTCACACTTTTTCTTTGGCATAAATCTATCTGTTAATTTCGCAATGTTTTACAACGATATTAACATTGTAATGCTCAGAAAGTTTTTTTGCCAATAAATTTGTGCAGTAAACAGAACGATGCTGACCTCCTGTACATCCAAAAGCTATAGCAAGGTGCTTAAAATCTCTCTCTATGTAATTATCTATTGCAGAGGAAACTATATCGAACACGCGATTATTAAACACCGCAACCTCTTCTATTTCATTTAAATAATCGGCAACATCCTTATCGAACCCAGTGAGCGGCTTATACCTATCAATTCTGCCTGGGTTTGGTAAAAATCGACAATCGAATATAAAACCACCTCCGTGTTCGGGATGAATCTCCGGATAACCTTTCTTAAAAGAAAAGCTTGTAATAGATACAGTTAACCCATCGGGTTCATCAACACTATCTTTTGCTATAAGATTACTATACTCCTTGAGCAAAGATGCGATGTAACCAAACTCGCCAACACGGGTTGTGCCAGCTAAATCCAAATAATTTGCAACTGCGTTGGGTATGCTTTGAATAAAATGAGTTTTCTTCTCAAAAAAGCCCCTAAAACCATACGCTCCAAGTGTCTGAACAATTCTGAACATCACCATAAATGGGAAGATATTTCTCAAATGCTCAGCATCAATCCGTCGATGGATTGAGAGTTCATCTATATAAACGTGAAATAACTTTTGCCTTAACTCAGACGAAAAGCCAGCCTTTGCCTGATAAAGTAACGATGCCAAATCGTACAAGCATGGTCCTAAGCGTCCTCCCTGAAAATCGATAAAGTACAATTGGTTATCCTTAACCATTATATTCCTTGACTGAAAGTCGCGATAGTGAAAGTAGTTTAAATCCTCAGCTAAAAGAATATCGGCAATGCGATTGAACTCATCCTCCAGTTTAACTTCGCTGAAAGTAAGTCCGCTTGGCTTGAGAAAATTATACTTGAAGTAGTTTAAATCCCACATTACAGAGCGTTTATCGAACGAGGGAATTGGAAAACACTTTGATGAATCTAACCCCTCGAAACCCTTCACCTGAAAGTGAACTAACTGCCTAACGGTTCTTTCCAATAAATCATCGGAATTTGAACTGATGCTGTTTTTGGTTATCAAATCGAACAGAGAAACAGAACCTAAATCGGTTTGAAGGTAGTACTTTTCGCACGATGAGATTGCTACAACCTCGGGTACATTTAACTTCTTATTCGAAAAATGTTTCGATAAGTAGAAAAAAGCTCTATTCTCATCAATGTCATTATTAAAAGCACCAATCAGCGTGTTGCCATCCTTATACAACCGAAAATAAATACGTGGCGAACCTGACGCAGGAAGCATCTCCACTTTATCGGGTTTTTCCTTAAAATTATTCTCGTAAAGTTGAACTATACTATTAATATGTTGATTCATCTTGAAGTTTAAATTTATAAAGTGAAAAGTTGAAAAAGAAAAACTATCCAAACAGATAAACTAAAGGTATAATAAAAAGTAACGCTGGTAAAATATTGAGCACGTCAATCTTTTTGATATCAAGGATGTTCAATCCTAAACCAATTAGCAGAACTCCTCCGACTGCGGATAGTTCACCAATCATTAATGGTGTTAGGCTCTCTCCTATCAACGAAGCCAAGAATGTAAGACCTCCCTGATATATTATTAATGGTACAATAGAAAACAGAACTCCAAAACCCAACGATGAGGCCAAAGCAATGGACGAGAAACCATCCATCAGACTTTTTACATAGAAAAGTTTAGGTTCACCGCCTGTCCCCTCCTCTATTGCCCCTAGTATGGTTAAAGAACCCATACAGTACATCAAAAAGGCAACCACCATTCCTTCGGAGAATTTATCGCCCTTAAGGTTGAATCTGGTTTTAATTTTATCGCCCCAGCCCTCTACTATGGATTGAAGATTAATTGCAGTTCCCACCAAAGCACCAAGGATTAAACTAAATACTAGCAATAGTGGTTTTTCGGTTTTTAGTCCCATAGAGAAACCAAGCAATAAGGTAAAAATTCCTATCACTTGAAAAAAAACAGCGATATACTTCTTTGGTAACTTATTGTTTAAAATTAGGCCTAAAATACCTCCTGCTATAATAGCCGCAGCATTAATAATGGTTCCGATCATAAATATAGTTTCAATTAAATGCTAAAATATAGTAATGATGTGTAAATGCATTCTATTTGGATTAAAAAATTGCGACAATATCAAAAAATATTAACTTTGATAAAAATATAGATGAAATTATTGGTTAATTAACTTCAACTTATAAGTTAAACATCAGTAAGTTGAAATTGAAATTGGTGTATTTGTATGAGGTTAAGCTTAATGAAGAAAAGCGAAATCATTGATTTCGTTGAGTTTAACATAACAGGCGATGCAGAAAACTACAATAGGTGCGATGATGAATCACTCTATCTATCGGCTGATGTATTCAATATATTTGCGGGCTGCTTTGAACGTAGCAACCATTTATTTGACTTTGTTGCCCCTACTCTTTACAATAGTCGAAGATTTATTCCTTTGCGAAACGAATTACTCTCAAATCTAGAGGTATTACTAGCAATAAACAATATTGCACAATTCCAAAACTACCTTTCGGGAATTTTCTTGGGTAAAGATTTACTCAAAGTATTGAGTGCTTTTGACCCCAACTACGAAAAACACTGGAGAGGATATATGCGTAAAATTATCCAAGTTAACAGGCATTTAATGCGTTTGGTAGATTTATGCATAGAGGAGGAACGAGTGCTTTGGGTTATTCCGTTCTAACCGAAAACCCGATTTTCTTTAAATAATCAGAATACTTAGAGTATAAATCCACAGTGTGACCGCTAAAATCGCGACGGTAGTTATAATTATTCCTCAAATTCTCGAAACTCTCGAAGGTATTCCTTAAATCATCGCCCAAAATATTATAGGTTGATTTAATTGCTGCAGCAATGTTTGTGGGATTAGTAAGTTTTATCTTTTCAACTAAAGGATTTGGAGAGGGAAGCCAAGGGCTAATACCCAGATTAAAGAACTGACTTAGCGAATCAATAACCATTTTTGTCCCCATTACCTTTCCTTCCAATGAGTAGCCTGCAATGTGAGGTGTTGCAATAATTGTTTTGCGAAGCAATTCCACAGACAAATTGGGTTCATTCTCCCAAACATCCAATGCAACTTGCGCATTAGGATTAGATTCCAAAAAAGAGATTAACCCCTCTGTATTAAGAACCTCGCCCCTAGAGGAATTGACTATGTACACATTGGGCTTACATAATGCTATGGAATGATGGTTTAGCATATGGAAGGTTCTATCAACCCCTTCGTAATTTAGAGGAACATGAAAGGTGATAATATCTGATTCCCTTAAAACGGTTTCAAAATCGACATAATCAGTTAAATCCTCATTTCTTTTTCGCGGTGGGTCGCAGCAAAGGACTTTCATTCCTAAAACCCTAGCAAGGTCAACCACTTTTTTCCCAACATTTCCAACCCCTACAACACCAATGGTCAATCCTGATAAATTCGTTGAATTTAAGTCTGCCCAATGAATAAGCGCTGTAGCAACCCACTGCTGTACCCCAGCTGAGTTACAACCAGGAGCGTTTACCCAAGTGATATTGTTGTTAGCACAGTAATTTGTATCGATATGGTCGAACCCAATTGTGGCAGATCCAATAAACTTAACGTTGGAGCCCGATAGAAGATTTGAATCGCAAATTGTACGTGTACGAATAATTAATGCATCGGCACTGCGAACAATTTCAGATGTAATCTCAGAACCAGAGTAATATTCAACATCAAAGAAAGGATCCAGAACACCTTTCAGAAATGGAATATTTTTATCGGCAATAAGACGCATAACTGTGTTTTGTACAAAGATATTCAATTTTGTTAAGGTATGTTGCAAGTCATGCTGAACTTGTTTCAGCATCATAATAATGAGACCCTGAAACAAGTTCAAGGTGACAAAAGAATTGCAATCTATACCTATTTTACCTTTTCCTTGTACAAATACTTGAAGTGGTTGAATAATCGTTGGAAAACTGTAAGTTCCTCGGTCGATATCTCAGCCGTTCCTCGCAGTTCTCTTTCGAGGTTTAATATTGTTCCGTATGACGTTACAGCACCATTGGGAAGTTTAGCCATAGCAGGAAAACCATTCTCGTTATATCCCGATGATATCGACGATAAAACACCCTCAACCATTCCATACTCAATGTAGGGGTATCCATCGAGTTTAATATTCACGAGTTGATTAACCTTTACCTTACCTGCTCCCTCAAAAGGAACAACCATACGCACTTGAATTTCGCCCAAATTCTCAGGAATTATGGCAAAAATTGGTTCACCAGCCTTCACTTCCTGCAAATCGCTCCAAACACCCATAAACGATAGTTTTCCTGAAGATGGTGCTATCAACAAATAATTCTTTTCCCAAGTTGCCAAGGTACTTTTCAGCTGGTTGAACGCGTTAACAACATCATCGTAAACCTTTTGCTTCTGGGTTTCAAAATCGAGTTTTGTTTCGGCAATGGTTTGCTTTAACTTTTCAATGGAGATTGATGTATTAGATATGGTTAATTTGGAACTTTCTAAGCTTTGTTGCTTTGCAAGTATTGTGGATTGCGATTTTTCGTAATCGGCCTGCGCAATAACTTTTCCTTGTAACAAAACAGAGTCGCGCTTAAATTGCTTAAAGGTTAAATCGTACTCCTTAAGTAAAAGTTTATATTGTTTATTCAGAAGTTTTAGATGATTGGTGTACCCTTTCAGTTCGCCTTCTAATGCATCAATCTTCTGTACATGATATTTCTGCTTGTGGAATAGAGTGTAGTTTGTTAAAGCAGTTGTAAAGCCCGAGTAACTACTCTGTACTTCTCCCAATGATAAATTAAGAGCATTAAACTGATTTAGATAGTTCTCATTTAAAATGCTATCAACATTAAAATTCTTAATAATTATTGATAATCGAACAATATCCTCAAATTTTGCAGGATTCTCAATTACGCCCAAGGTATCGCCTTTGTTAACCAGAATCCCGTCCTTTGCTACGTTCAACTGAGGTTTTCCGGTAGTCCGAGCAACAACCACCGAGGGAGGATTCTCTGCAGTAATAACTGCTGCTGCTGTAACAATATCGGGATACTTAAAGAAAAAACTACCTGTAAAAACAGCACCAATTACTATGAAAATAATTGTGATCCCCCAACGGATAATCCACCGTGGAGGCACTCCTAGTATTTCATTGATCTCTTCGGAACGAATATTTATTTGAGGCTCTTCCATTCTACAGTTCAAGTTGATTTTTTACCAATGTATAGTAGGCTCCTTTTTTTGCAGTTAACTCCTTATGAGTTCCAACTTCCACAACATTGCCTTTTTCCAAAACAATAATTTGGTCGGCATTCTTCACAGTGCTTAACCTATGTGCCACAACAACAGCCGTTCTGCCCTTAAAGAACTCCTGAAGATTCTCCAGAATCATTCGCTCGTTACTTGCATCCAATGAGTTGGTGGCCTCATCGAAGAAAATATACTTGGGATTCTTGTACACCGAACGGGCAATAAGAATCCGCTGTTTCTGTCCTTGACTTAATCCGTGCCCTTCGCCTCCAATTTTAGTGTTGAACCCAAGAGGCAACGATGTTATAAAGTCGTAGATGTTGGCAATTTTAGCAGCTCTTATCAACTGCTGCTTATCGATACTCTCCGCACCAGGTGCTATGTTATGTGCAATGGTATCGGAAAAGATAAAACCATCCTGCATAACCACACCTCACTCCTCGCGCCAATGGCGAATGCTGTAGGTATCGATATTATTCTGACCTAGCAGAATTTCGCCTGAACTTGGTGGGTAAAAACCCAGCAATAACTTAACCAATGTTGTTTTTCCACTACCCGATGTTCCCACAATGGCAGTTTGCTTGCCAACAGGAATTTTTATGTTGACATTGTTTAGCACCAACTCGCTATCTGGTCCCTCGTAACGGAACGAAAGATTCTCGACGATTAAATCGGCATCGGAAGGAATATCGGCAACAAGGTTATCCTCCAGTTTCTCCTCATCGTCGCGAAGGTGAATCTCGCTTAAACGCTCCAAGCTGATTTTAGCATCCTGCATAGCGTTGAAGAAACTAATAAGCTGCTCAATTGGGCTGTTTAGCTGACCAATAACGTACTGTACAGCCAACATCATACCCAAAGTCATATTACCATCCACCACGCTTTTAGCTGCAAGAATTGTTATAATGATATTTTTAGTTTCGTTCAGCAAAAAAGCCCCACTCTGCTGATACTGGCTTAACGCCAATCCCTTTACGCTAACACGGAACAGTTTTGCCTGTATATTCTCCCACTCCCACCGTTTCTGCTGCTCGCAACCATTCAACTTAATCTCCTGCATTCCCTGGATAAGCTGAATAACATTACTCTGGTTTGCAGACATCTGCGCAAACCTACGATTATCCAACTCGGCACGTTTTTTAAGAAACAGCACCACCCACAACGCATAAAGCGCACTACCTATAAAGAATACAACAAAAATCTTATAACTGTAGACCAACAGAACAATACCAAATATTATTACATTGACAAACGAAAAGATAACATTCAACGATGTTCCAGTCAAAAAACTCTCAATTCGTTTATGGTCGCCAATACGCTGCATTAAATCGCCAGTCATTTTGGTATCGAAAAAGCGCATTGGTAGGCGCATTAACTTAGCCAGAAAATCGGAGATTAGCGATACGTTAACCCTTGTTCCCAGATGCAGGAGAATCCACCCCCTGATAAACTCAACCGAAACGCGACTCAGCGTTAACACCAACTGCGCAATAAGTACCAAGTATATAAAACTGATATTCCTATTGCCAATACCTTGGTCTACTATGCTCTGCGTAAGGAAAGGCAACAGTAATTGCAGCAAACTCCCTAATAACAAACCAAGGAATAGCTGTACAATTAGCCTACGGAAGGGCTGTAAGTACTTAAACAGATAGCCCAGGCTGCGTTTATCCAACTTCTCATCGGCCGAGGAGTAAAAATCGGGTGTTGGCTCTAGGAGCAACGCCACACCCTGCTCCTCCTCCCCTTCGGCTGTAGATTGCCAGCAATTTAAAAACTCATTTACGGGGTACTTAATTAAACCAGCGGCAGGGTCGGAAACATGCACAACCTCCTGCCCTTTTTTGCCAGTAATTTTATAAACCACCACAAAGTGGTTCTGGTTCCAATGCACAATGGCTGGTAGTGGAGCCTCAGTTTTAAGCTGCTCAAAGCCAATTTTAACGCCCATTGTACGGAAACCAATACTCTCCGCCGCACGGCTAATACCCAAAAGGCTAACACCCTCGCGGGTAATATGGCTACGATCGCGCAGGGTATCCAACTTATAGTGCTTGCCATAGTACTTTGCAACTATGCGCAAGCAGGTTGGACCGCAATCCATGGCATCGTACTGGGAGTAATGGGGGAATGAAAGCATTTTTTGTAATTTTGAAGAGCTAAAGTAATAATTTATATCACTCACCCCAAATTTGGGCGTTTAGATCGGCAACTCATTCGAAGTTTACAATAAAACATTTGTTAGAGATAAATATTTATAAACCTGAATAGAGTCAAAAGATTTATAGAACATGATAATTAATACAAAAAGGATATTTGACTTACTTTAAACATCTTGTTTTTTTAATTTGAGATTTATAAGCCTTTTCCATTAAACTATATATAAT
>WBUV01000102.1 GCA_008933525.1 Bacteroidales bacterium
ACCTCAAGCAACGATCCAATACGTCCCCTATAGGTAATTTTCCCTGTAGTTGGAGCCGTAACCCGGCTAAGAATTTTAAGCAGGGTACTTTTGCCTGCACCATTTTTACCAATAATACCAAGAACTTCGCCTGGTTCAACATCAAAACTGATATCTTTCAAAGCCCACACATAGTTACTTTCTCCAACCGTTGTTCTGTCGTTGGTGTCGCCAATCTTAAGGTATGGATCCTCTTTGCCCCGAGCCAAGTACCACCACCGTTTTAGGTCGTGGCTAAGTGTCCCTGTTCCGGTTACTCCTAGTCTGTACTGCTTGGAAATATTTTCGATTCGTATTGCGGGTTTCATGATATTCTGTTGTAACAAAAACTACACTGTGTCCATAAAAGTTTTCTCTGTTTTATTGAAAACAAGCAGTGCAATAGTAATTAATACTATAGTAAAACAGAAACTATAAATTAACTCCTGAGGACGGTATGAACCAGCCCCTGTAAATGCATGCTTAAAAGTTTCCACAATTGATGTAACAGGGTTTAAGGCTACAATCCACCTGTACTTCTCAGGTAACTTAGATAATGGGTAAATTATGGGGGTTGCATACATCCAGAGCTGTATGCCAAACTGTACCAAAAAATTAAGGTCTCTATACTTAGAGGTTAATGCCGAAATAATTAATCCAAAACCCAAGCCCATTATTCCCATACAAGCAATTAAAAATGGGAAGAGTAATAGTGTTGGGTTTAAAGATATTGCTGCACCATTGAGCTTATAGTAAATTAGCACAACAATAAACAATAGCAGCTGAATAAAAAACTTAACCAAATTTGCCGAAACTATTGCAACTGGCAGTATTACCCTAGGAAAGTATACTTTACCGTAAAGCGACGAGTTCTTAACAAAAGTATCGGAGGTTTGTCTTAAACTTTCCTGAAAATAGTTCCAAATTGTTATTCCGGCCAAGTAGAAAACAACAGGGGGCAATCCGTCGGTTGGTATTCCAGCAAGCCTACCAAACACAAAAAGGAACATAGCTGTTGTTAAAATTGGCTGTACAAAAAACCAAATTGGCCCAAGTATGGTTTGCTTATAGGTAACAACAATCTCGCGGCGGATAAAAAGTAAAAGAAGATCGCGGTACTGCCAAATCTCGCGGATATTTAAATGCAGAAGCTTGTGTTTTGGTTTAATAGTATATATGCTGTTTACACTCATATATAATTATTTCATTTAAAATAATCTTTTAATCTTCTCTTGCCAAGTTAGTGGTGGTTCATCGTCGGTATAATAACCCCCTTCGCTCTTTTCGCCATATCCATAATTTCCATAACCGTAGCTATACCCATAGGAATAACCGTAGTTATAGCCATAGTTGTAACCATAGATACGTTTTTGTTGAAGATCGTTAATTAACATGGAAATACTCTTTGCACTTCCTGTCGCCCTCAAACTTTCAACCAATTTTAGAACCTCTTTATGTGAATAGTTGAAGCGAACCACAAATAGTACCATATCGGTAAAACGTTGTGTTAGCAGAGCATCCGTTACCACGGCAATAGGAGGAGTATCTAGTACTATATAATCAAATTTTTGTTTAGCCCAATTTATAAATTCATCCATTCTTGCACTCTCAATCAACTCCGCAGGATTTGGAGGGATTGGGCCTGACGGTACATAAAACACATTTTCATAACTGGTATTAAATACAACTTCTTCCGCTGAATTTTTTCCAATCAAATATGTGCTTAATCCAGTTATGCTGTTAGTTTCAAAATAATTTTGCAATTTAGGTTTACGAAGGTCCAACCCTACAATTAAAACTTTTTTGCCACTCATCGAAATTATGGCCGCTAAATTTGCAGCAACAAAAGTTTTTCCCTCGCCGCTAACCGTTGAGGTTACTGTTAACACTTTTTGTTCAGGATTTCTTAATACATACTGCAAATTGGTTCTTACTGCCCTAAACGACTCTGTAAGAGTAGATTTTGGTTTATCAAAAACGGGTATATTGCTACTATACTTGTTATGGCCAACCGATCCTAGAACAGGGGTACTAGTATACTTCCCAATTTCCTTAAGATCATTTACTTTATTGTTCAAAAAATTAAAAAGTATTATGATAACGGAAGGAATGGCTAAACCTAAAATAATTGCAATAAAATTATTGTTCTTTTTGTTGGGCTTAATCTGCCTTGCATTTTCGGACATTGCATAATCCAAAATTCGGTTATCCGAAACATTCGATGCCTTGGAAATTCCAGCCTCAGCTCGTTTTTCTAAAAGGTATGTATATAGTTTATCGAGGATATTAAATCGGCGTTCAATCTTAATTAGTTGCTGTTCGTTTAACGGAAGTTTAAACAACTCTTTTTCTACCTGTGCAATTCGTTTATCAATATCGCTTTCGGCAATATTAATTGCCTCCAGCATACTGTTTAATTTTTCGGTAACCGTTTTCTTTAGATTCTCAGTTCGTGCTTCTGCCTGTTTAAAAACTGGATTATCGGGCTTTGCGCTAACCAGTTGCTCTTTATATTGCATGTGAACTTCGTTGAGTTGCATTAACAACTCATTCAGCTGAATATCGTCCACGCCGATGGTCGAAGGTGCTACAATATCGCCAATATCCTTCTTCTGACCAATATAATCCTTTAAATATTTAATGTACCAAATTTTTAAATCGTTCTCGGTTTTCTGATCCTGTAATAGTTTTAGTTTATCGAAAAGTATTGCCCCCTCGGTGCTTAAATCTAAAATCTTATTCTCGAGCCGAAACTGTTGAAGGGCTATTTCGGCCCTTTGGAGAGAATCGGACATGCTTAAAAGTTGTGAATCAATAAAACGGATAGCATTATCGGCAATTCTATTTTTATCTTCAAGGTTACTCTTAATATAAACCTCCATTAATTTATTAAGGTAATCGGCCTCCTGTTGAGCAACAAAACCAGAACTTGTTAATCGTAAAATTGATCCCTTTGCATGTAACTGCTCAATATATACTTTGCTTTTGTACTGGTTAACAAGACTATTAAATGAGTTTTGGTAAAAGTAGTATTTCTTACCTATCAAATTATCATTAAACTCCCGGGGATTTCTATACTTCAAGTTAAATACAATGCCAGGTAATTCAACTCTTTGGTCAAATCTGTTTTTTTGAGTTACCGAATAACCACCCTCAATCTCGAACAAATACTCATCCTTTGATACTATAGTGATAAATATTGGTAATCCAACAGGGAGTTTTATAGAGTCGTTCTCGTCAACTTTAAAGGGACTACTCTTATATAGCTTTAACTCTTTTATTCCTCTGCGCCCTACAGCTACGTATGTAATGGCAAAATCCTCACCTAATTCGTAAATTGTTCTTTGAGCCAAAGAATAAGTTCCCAAAATCCCAATTTCATTCTGAATGCTTTTAGTGTTCCTTATTAAATTCAACCCTTTTAGCAGGTTTTCTTGAGCAGTAAAGCCTCTTGCGTTTTCGTCTTCTCTTACAATTAATGTGGAACTAACCGTAAAAGCAGGCTCAGAGTATCTATTAAATAAATAGGCAATAAAAATTGTTGCAAATAACGAAATTGCAAACCAATACCAATTCGAAATTATCTGGAATAAGATTTTCTTAATGTCAATCCCTTCTTCATCGAAAGATTGATTCTGTTTCTTTTCAAGTATTGTGTTCATTTTATATTATTGCAATTTATCTTATCAGTACAAAGATTTCTATCAAGAAAATAGGGTGATAGTTTACAGCTTCGCCCTGTCAGTTACAGTTTTTACAACTGCAATTAATTATAAAACCAAATGCAATGCCTTGATTTACAAAAACTAAGGCATGTGTGGTAAAAAAATGCTACTTTAAATAATTAATCAACAGTAATGCTGTGCTTACTACCGATAAAAACAAGGAAATGTTTGGACTGTTCATATTAAAAACCTTTCCTTTCCGTGGCTCGACGATTACAATATCGTTGGGCAGAAGATAGAAAGCTTCGAAATCCAGTATCCTTTTATCGTTAAGGTTAATTCGGCTAGTTTTTAGTCCATCCACAGTTTGTCTTACAACCAACACTGTTGAACGCTCGGCATAGTCCGAAAGATCACCAGCAAGACCTATTGCTTCAAATATATTCAGGTTATCCTTGAAATTGGTGTAAGTTCCTGGTTTTTTAACCTCACCAATAACTGTAATTTTAAAACTTAGGAGCTTAATAATGGCAATGCCATCTTTCAAATATTCATCAACAGAACTTTGAACCTGGTTTTGGGCTGAGTTGATATCTAAACCAGCCAGCTTTAATTTTCCAAGGACAGGAATGTGTATATAGCCAGAGTCATTAATTGAGTATCCCGTTAAATAGATTGCAGCATCGGGTAGGTTTGCACTCATGGAACCCGATCCTCCTGTGTTACTGAACAACTTGCTAACACGCTCGTCCTGCGATATTATTTGCACACTTAAAACATCGCCCGGTTTAAGCAAATATTTTGGGGGTTGTATTGCGCTGAAGTTCTCGTTTTGCACATTTCCTAGGTATACCAATTGTGCCTTACGGTTGCACGATAAAGCAACTACAGTAATTAAAATTAGAATTACAAACTTTAGCCGATTCCTTTGCATTGCGTTGTGTTTAGTTATACAAAAGTAACATTTTTCAGCAATAGTAGGCTTTTATTTGGTAGGATTTACGATTCGGAATTCAAGATTGGCCGGTAAAAAAATATAAAATCTCTAAAGCAATAATTTAAATGGCTAAAAGTGCTATTTCGCTCCTCTGGAGCTTTCGTTGGTATTTTTTACATTGGCTACAAATATAACGCAGCCCTGCTGCCAATTCCTAGCCGCATAGCGGCAAAATATTTATAGATAAACATTTTTCAACTAAGTAATTAAGCTACAGAGTAGCAAAATATTTGTTTAATGGAAAACCAAAATTTTTACCAGACAATCGCGATTAGGAATTTAAGGATTCAAGGTTGAAGGTTACTTTCTTTTAATTTTTCTGCTTTCTTTCTCTTTTTTTTTACTTTTGTAACACATACCGATATACAATGAGCAACTTGCCCGAGAAACGTGTAGTTGATTTTATTAACGAGCACCACGTGCTTACACTGGCCACCAGCTTTAACGAAGAGCCCTGGTGTGCTAACTGTTTCTATGTTTACCTTGAGGAGGAGAATAGTCTTATTTTCACATCAAATTTCGATACTAAACACATTCAGCAGGCAAGCCATAATATTTTCGTGGCCGGAAGTATAGTTCTCGAAACAAGTATTATTGGTAAAATTCAGGGCGTTCAATTCCAAGGAATTATTAGCCAACCCCAAAACGAACTCCACGATAAAGCCCGAAAAGCCTACCTTAAGCGTTTTCCCATAGCAATGCTTATGGAAACTCACCTTTGGGTGGTGGATCTTACATACATCAAAATGACCGATAACCGCTTGGGATTCGGGAAAAAACTGATTTGGAGCAAAGACCTTCTTTTTAAAAGTTAATAACTGCAACCTCTTTAGTTAAACCCATAACTCCTAACTCACAACATAACAAAATGATTCTAGTAACCGGCGGTACAGGTCTTGTAGGATCGCACTTACTTTACGAACTTACCCAAAAGGGCGAAAAAATTAGAGCCACAAAGCGTGCCAACTCCTCAACAAGTTTTGTAAAGTGGGTGTTTGGGCTATATAGTTCCAATGCAGAATCGTTGTTCAACCTGATTGATTGGGTTGATGCCGATTTGCTCGACTACTCATCGCTACTGAATGCTACCGCTGGGATCGAAACAGTGTATCATGCAGGGGCCATTGTGTCGTTTAACCCTTCGCAGGCAAAGTCCATTGGCTCTACCAATGTTGAGGGAACCGCAAACCTTATTGATGCATGTTTAGAGAACAGAGTTAAGAACTTCTGCCATGTTAGCTCAGTTGCCTCGCTTGGCGAAGCCAAAACCGATGGCATTACGGATGAGTCGTGCAAGTGGGCCAAAAGCAAAGGACAAAGTGCCTACGCTAAAAGTAAGTTTTTAGGCGAAAACGAAGTTTGGCGAGGATACGAGCAAGGTTTACGTGTTGTTATTGTGAATCCCTCAGTAATTCTTGGTCCAGGCCGATGGGATAGCGGTAGCGGACAATTATTCAGACAGGTAAAAAAGATGATGCCTGTTTACACAGAGGGTATTACTGGTTATGTTGATGTTCGGGATGTTGCCCGATCGATGGTGCTTTTAATGGAAAGCACACAAATTAATGGCGAACGGTTTATCCTGAATTCAGAGAACTTGTCGTTCCGCGAACTATTTACCCTTATGTCCAAAAGTTTAGGGAAAAAACCTCCCCGTTTTAATATCAAGCCATGGCTTGTTGATGTTGCCTATCCGTTTGTTTTTATTTTTGGGGTTCTTTCCGGAAAGGGTAATGCCGTTTCGAAAGCCAATATGAAATCGGCATTCAGTAAGACATACTACTCTTCAGAAAAGATCAAGAGCACACTAGGATTCAACTTCACTCCTATATCAGAAACAGTAGAATTTGTGGCTGGTGTTTATTTGAAGGATTTGGAACGCAGATAAGATCTTTTTACCGCCAAGGAACATAGATAACACAAATGCTACAGATAAACACAAATCTGTGGTTAAATCTTATTTACCACTAAGGACACGAAGGGCTTTCACGAAGGCACGCTAAGTTTTTTCTCCTTTGTGTTACTTTGTGCATCCTTTGCGCGACTTTGTGGTTAAGTCTTTTTTACCACTAAGGACACGAAGGGCTTTCACGAAGGCGCACTAAGGTTTTCTCCTTTGTGATACTTAGTGCTTCCTTTGCGCGACTTTGTGGTTAAAATTCTTTTACTTCTTCTGTGGACTTTTTCCCTGTGCAGGAATAAAAATATTCGGTTTAAGATAGGAGTAAACAACAAAGAAAACCCCCGCCAGTATAAATGGTACGCTTAGCCACTGACCCATATTCAAGGCCATAGTTTTTTCGAAATCAACCTGTGGCTCTTTTACATATTCAATTAGGAATCGTGCGGCAAAGAGGAGTATTAGAAAAACACCAAAAATAAACCCAGTTTTTGTTTTACCCTCCTGCTTGCGATAGTAGAAATAAAGCAAGAAGAATATCACGAAATACGATAATGCCTCATAAAGTTGAGTTGGATGCTTTGGAAAAAGTTCATTATTGCGGACAAAAATAAATCCCCATGGTAAAGATGTTTCAACACCATATATCTCGGAGTTCATTAAATTACCTAACCGGATAAAAGCACCACCAAGAGCAACTGTAATTACAACCCTGTCAACCACATATATCATAGGAACTTTGTGCTTTCGAGCAAAAAGGTATAATGCAACTAGTATTCCTATTGCCGCACCATGACTAGCAAGACCTCCCTGCCAAATTTTAAGAATCTCCAAGGGATTACTTAGGTAATATGCTGGTTCGTAAAACAAGCAATGCCCAAGTCGTGCACCAAGAACCGTTCCAATAACCATATACATGGTAAGCGAATCCAAGAATCCCTCCTTAAGTCCTTCCCTTTTAACAAAATTATTGAATACTACATACCCGAGGTAAAAGGCAAGTGCCCACATTAAACCATAGTAACGAACCGATATTGGTCCAATGCTAAATATTTCAGGATCAACGTTCCAGTGTATATACGCTAACATAATATCAACTTTTGGTAACTTGTAAATATAATCATTATAGTTGAATGAATGAAAGAACAACGTTAACACAAATTAAACAGATAATTCTCCTTTGTGGTTAAATCTTTTTACCACCAAGGACGCGAAGGGTTTTCAGCATGGCGCACGAAGTTTTTCTCCTTTATGGTACTTTGTGTATCCTTTGCGCGACTTTGTGGTTAAGTCTTTTTTACCACTAAGGACACGAAGGGCTTTCATGAAGGCGCACTAAGGTTTTCTCCTTTGTGTTACTTTGTGCATCCTTTGCGCGACTTTGTGGTTAAATCTTATTTACCACCAAGGACACGAAGGGTCTTCACCAAGGCGCACTAAGGTTTTTCTCCTTTGTGATACTTTGTGTATCCTTTGCGCGACTTTGTAGTTCAATATCTTATCCAAAAAAAAGAGAGACGCAAAAACATCTCCCTTACAATATATTGATCCAAATATCTTAGAATCTATTCAACCAACGGTATCTCCGTGCGCTATCGCCAATTTTCATACCGAGCATTAACTCGTGGGATCCATTTTTGGAAAGATTTGATACATCGCTGAAACTATAATCAAACGCATACCCAAAGTAGAATTGCTGATACCGAACACCAAGCATTGTAATTACGGCACCTGTTGACCGGAACGATACACCTAACCAGTAATCCTGTTTGTAGTAGCCCTTAATGTTGATATCTGTTCCAAACTGAAAACGCTCGTTAGTAGTAAAAAGTATAGATGGCTCAAAAGCAAAATCGCTTCGGTATGGCTGAATCCTGTAGCCACCAACAAGATAGTACTGCCGGAGTAATCGGTAGGCCACATCGGACTTTCCGGAACCAAACTGAATAGCACTTTGGAATAGCGACGTTGCCGATAATCCTACATAAAATTCACTTTTACTTAGCATTACTCCTACATTAGCATCGGGAGCAAATTTGGAAATTTTACCTTGAAGAAGCGGATCATTTGTTTGTAATGCATCATCGCTAGTTACATTGGCCTTGAATTGAAATGCCGAAATTGATGCGCCGAAACTTAACTGGTAATCGCGCATATAAATATGGTAAGCATAAGTTCCCTGAAATCCAGTACGATGAATTCGTCCGTT
>WBUV01000103.1 GCA_008933525.1 Bacteroidales bacterium
ATCTATAACCGTTGGTGGAGCGAAAAACACCATGGTGTGAAAGAAATTGCAGACACAAGTGGCAATGTTAGCTTTGAGTATAATATCGACAAGAACTCAGAGATTGCTAAAAACCTAAAAGGGCATTTACTGCTCACAACAGGCGAAATTGACAATAACGTGCATCCAGGAAACACCATAAGACTTGCCAATGCACTAATACGCGCCAATAAACGTTTCGATTTCTTTATGTTCCCAGGTCAACGACATGGTTATGGAGATATGACCGAATACTACTTCTGGTTAATGGGCGATTATTTCTGCAAACATCTACTTGGCGATTACTCCAACGAGGTAGATATAATGCAAATGAATAATGAACTAGAAAAACGATAACATTGTTGAAAAGGAAAAAGGTCATCTCAAAATGAGATGACCTTTTTTTGTTTTAATAAATTCGAATAGTACTATCTAACAAAGTTTATTTTACAGTTCATTCTCTAGATACGAATTGAGTGTTTCCACACTAATTCTTTTAAGTACAATCTTTTTATTTTGATCGAGAACAAATATTACTGGAGTGGAATAAATATCGTACAAATTCCTGAAGTTAGAGCTAAAAGTTGGATCCCATACGTTTAAAAAGTTTAGATCATTTTTGTTAATGTACTCCATCCATTTTGGTTGATCGCCCTGAGTGAAAACTGCAAAAACCTCGAAGCCTTTTGATTTATATTTATCGTAAGTTTTCTTAAGTTCAGGGGTAACCTTTTTGCAATGACCACACTCTGGATCCCAAAAATACACGACAGTAACTTTCGCTTTAATTTCGCTCAATCGGTAATACTTTCCATAGGGGTTTGGCAACCATAAATCGGGAGCAACATTTCCAATTAAATTAGGTTTCAACGCTTTTACCCTCTCAGCAATTTTATCGACAAGTTTCTGATCGGCCCACCAAGCCTGACCAGTAAGATAGTACTTCTCCGAAAGCGCTACAAAAACTCCATCCATTCCCATACGTTCGGATGTTTGGAACTTGTTCACCAAAAACGAAAGTACATATTGATAGACCTCCTTGTTAGCCTTTGTTTTTTCAACTAACTCAATAGCCTGCGGAGTAATACTATCGGGGTGTGGTATTAGTACTCTATCAAAATAGTTGTTAATCTTACCCTCGAGAATAGGCGTTCTGAGCAAACGACTATCAGCAAAATCAATATTATCAAAGTAATGTAACTTATTGAACTGGTAACTATGAACCCATTGAAGAGAATCGTACTTTGGTGTTTCCTTTGGAATTGAGAATTCAGGAATTTCCACATTTTTCATTGCTTTTACTAAAGAAGCGAGCAACTTTCCCTTATGCGTCTCTATTAAGCTATTCCAATACTTAACAACATCGGCATTCAAATTATCCAACTTCGCCTTAAGTTCATGCGATTTAACAGAATCCTTTAATGCCTCCTTCATTTGAGTGGATAGATCTTTGTTTTTCGCCTGCATATCAATCATAAATCGCTGATATTCGAGGAAAGCATCATTCTCAGGCGAATTAATAAACTTTAGGTTTTCATGGAATTTATCCTTCGTTGTTTTAATTCCGAAATGCTGATTATCGCTAATCAAAACCTCGAAGTATGTTTTACCTGGAAGAATCACCAAATAAATACCTCCTTTAAGCAACGAATCGCCTGTAAAAACAGCAACACCCTTAGAATCTACCTTGGCGGTATCGCTAACAAACTTCTTATCGCCAAAATGATAGCCAAGTAGTAACGAGGTATCCTTTAATCCCTCTACTTGAACTTCTATTCTGTATGCATTTTTTTGAGCAAATGTTGATAATCCAATAAATGCAAGTACCATTAAGAAAACTAAACGTCTCATATTATGACTTTTAAATTTTAGAATCAATTCAACTCTTCAAAATTAGTTAAAAAATAAAATGTAAATCTCTTATTTTTTAATTAATAGTTCATTTTCTAATCAAACAAACAACTAAAAAACTTGTTAAAAGAGAGAACAAATGATATGCCGTAAACAAAATACTATGTTAAACGAACCCAACAGCCTTATAAACGAAGTTAGTCCATACTTACTTCAACATTCCTACAACCCCGTAAAATGGCACTCTTGGAGCGATGAAACCCTAGCAATCGCTAAACGAGAAAACAAACTACTACTCATAAGTATAGGTTATAGCAGTTGTCACTGGTGTCATGTTATGGAAAGCGAATCGTTTAACAACGATGAAATAGCCGAAATTATGAACCGCAACTACATTTGTATAAAGGTTGATAGAGAGGAACGCCCCGATATTGATCAGATATATATGAATGCCGTTCAAATTATTACCCGCCGTGGAGGATGGCCTTTAAATTGTTTCGCCCTGCCCGATGGTCGTCCTGTTTACGGAGGAACCTATTTCCCAAAGGATCAATGGAAAAACGTACTGGAGAGTTTACACGAAACATGGATACATGAACCATCTAGGGTAATTGATGTAGCCTCGGAGTTGGAACAGGGCATTGCAAACACTGAGATTATTCCTCAAAAAATAAGCAGCGATACTATAAATCTTATGGAATCGCTGAAAGGAAGTGTTTTATCAATAAAGAGAGACTTAGACTTCAAATATGGCGGCACAAAGGGAGCGCCTAAGTTTCCTATGCCAGGGCTCTTGAAATTCATTCTCGAATACTCGATCCACTCAAAAGATTCCGAACTACAAGAATATATTACACTTACTTTGGATAAAATTGCCAACGGTGGAATTTACGACCATATTGGAGGTGGTTTCTTCAGGTATTCGGTTGATGAAAAATGGCATGTTCCACATTTCGAAAAAATGCTTTACGATAATGCACAGCTAATCGAGTTATTCTCGCTTGCTTACCGAATTAATCCAAATCCTATTTATCAAAAAATTGTAGATGAAACAATTGGTTTTCTATCGCGCGAATTGCGTTCGCCAAAAGGAGGATTCTACAGTGCTCTCGATGCCGATTGCAATGGACTGGAGGGCGATTACTATACTTGGCAAAAAAATGAACTGGAAGACATTCTAGGATACGACAGCGAACTCTTCTGCTCTGCTTTCGACATTACAACGTCGGGGAATTGGGAAAAAACCAATGTGCTGAAAAGATGTATTACAAACGAACAACTCGAAAGTATTTTTAACATTCCTTCCAAGGAAATAGAGTACCGTATACAACGATGCATTTCCACCATTCAAAATGTTAGAAGCAAAAGAGTTCCTCCGCTAATAGATGATAAGGTTATAGTATCGTGGAATGGTCTTTTAATAGGAGCACTTGTTCAAGCATATACCAGTTTTAAGAATCATAGTTATCTTGAAATGGCCATTGAAACAGATCGGTACATTAAGCAAACTCATTTTATTGATGGTGAATTAAGAAGAATCTCCTGTAAAGGGAAAGTTTACACCAATCCACTGCTCGATGACTATGCATTCTATATCCGTGCTCAACTATTACTTTATAGTGTTACATTGGATAAAGAACGGATTACCTATGCCGAAAGGTTACTGCAAAAAACAATATCGGAATTTAGCGATACTAATTCAGGTATGTTTTTCTACACACCAAATAGCAACAAACTGTTTGTTCGAAAAATGGAATTGATCGATGGCGTATTGCCCTCGGCAAGCGCCACAATGGCATCGAATCTTTTTATAATTGCAGGAATACTTAAAAACAACAGTTATAAAGAAATGGGCGAACAAATGCTTGTAAACATTGCTGCTAGCATAAAAAGTAGTGGATTATTTGTGTATGCATGGATTGAACAATTTCTCACTCAATCATTACCTCAGATTCATATTGCAATTTCGAACAGAGATATTGACGATTTGCATTACATCCAGAATAAGGTAATTTACCCCAGTTTAATAATTGAGATAAAGGACAACATTCAAATTAATGGTATTCAAATCTGTTTTAACAATACATGTCAAAAACCAGAGAAAGATTTAGATTTAATTGTAAACCAGATCAATGAATGTGCAATTGAATAAATAAACAACAAATAAAACTCATTAACGAATTTTAAATTTCTGCAAAAAACTTACTTGCAAAGGATTTTCCTTATATTGTCGTAATTAAAAATTTAAAATTATGGCCTTTAATCCTCGAGAAAGTTTGTTTAGATTATGGTATTGGTATGTCAGTAAAGTTGATAAGAATGCCGAAATACTGTTTATGAATTATGGTTATAACGACTCAAAGTTGGATGTTTCAATAGAAAAACACCATGAGCATAACCGGTATCCAATTCAGCTTTATCATCACTTAGCTCACGAAATTGAAATCAAAAATAAAGACATTGTTGAAATTGGGAGCGGCCGTGGAGGCGGATTATCGTACATTACCCAAAAATTTTCACCATCAACGGCCAAAGGAGTAGATTTGAACAAAAAGGCCATTGAATTTTGCAACAAACATTACAAGCAAGAAGGACTCTCGTTTATTCAAGGCGATGCCCAATGCTTGAGCCTCCAAAGCGAATCCTGTGATGTTGTGCTAAATGTAGAATCATCGCATCGATATCCAGATCTATCGGCTTTTTTAAACGAAGTGTCAAGAATTCTTCGCCCTAATGGTTATTTTCTATTTACCGATTTTAGATACGATCATGAGATGGATGAGTTGAAACGTGAACTAGAAAAATGCGGCTTATCTATTCAAAAAGAAAGAATCATTAATAGCAACGTTGTTGAAGCCCTTAATATGGACAATGAGCGTAGGCAGACCCTTGTAAAAAAAATGGTTCCTCGGCTTTTACATAAAATTGCGCTTAATTTCGCAGGCGCCGTGGGATCCGAGACCTATAATCAGTTCCTTTCCGAGAAGTACATTTACTTTAGTTATGTATTACAAAAAGTAAACTAATCCTATAATTTTAATAATTTTTAATAAAGTCTGGTGATAAGTATTTGACATTTGAAAAACTGATTTTCAAATATTCTAATACTTTTGCACCCCGATTAAAAACTCAATTACTAAAACTATGGGACTATTCAACCTTGGAGGTTCTGCTGAAATCTCAAATGAAAAAGAAGCGTTTTTCGCTATTATTTTTGCTTGTATGGCTGCTGATGGCGAGATTGCACCTGAGGAGGAAATTAACCTAATCAACTTACTATCGAGCCGTCCAACTTTTCGTAAGTTCGATTTAAGAGATGCTATGAAGAAAATTCAACGCATCCTTAAGGAAACCAAGAGCCTTGAAGGCTTACTTGATAAGGCTGTGGATAAAATTCCTGCCGAACTACGCCCAACCGTTTACACCAATGCTGTTGACTTTGTTCTAGCCGATGGTTCTGTTGAAAAAGAGGAAGAAGCAGTTATTGCTATGCTTAAGAGCAAAATGGGTATTTCCGATGAGCAATCACAAAAAATCATCGAAGTAATTATCCTAAAAAATAAGGCTTAAGAATTTATTTCTGGGCAAGTTGAAAACCACTCCAAATTTTGGGGTGGTTTTTGTTTTTGTACCATCAACTTTTGTAGATTTGTTTAATGAAACAGTGTATTTTGTTCATATTAATCGTACTTTCTGCTTGTTCAAAGAACGAATCGGAACCCAGTTCCCGATTAATAGCATTTGGACAACCACAACTTGTAACCATAAATGGATATAGTGCCGATATAATGGAACCCTTCCTTGCATCCAATGGAGAAACTTTATTCTTTAATAACTCCAACCACCCCTCTGTAAACACCAATTTACATTTTGCAAAGCGAATTAATGATGTAACATTTGAATATCAAGGAGAACTCAAAGGAGTTAACACCGAAAGTTTAGATGGTGTGGCTACTATGGATAATTCCAATACTTTTTACCTCGTTTCAACCCGAAACTACAACCAAACACTCGCAACTATTTATACTGGACAATTCGAAAACGATAGTGTTTCCAATATTACTTTAGTCTTTGGTATCAGTAGAAACCAAGTTGGCTGGGTAAATTTCGATGTGGAGGTAAGTAAAAATGGTGAATTCCTATACTTTGTAGATGGACGATTCGACGAGAATGGTGGACCATATGAAGCAGATATTGCTATTGCAGAAAGAACAGACGTAGGTTTTCAAAGAATAAGTCCCGATTTACTCAAAAACATCAATACTTCGGCCTTGGAATATGCGGCTTGCCTATCGTCCGATATGCTTGAACTTTACTTTACCAGGGTTGATGCTCCTATCTCTGAAACATCAATGCCCAAAATTTATGTTTCAACACGCGAAAGCGTGAATGAACCATTCCGAAAACCATATAGAATCGAGATGATTGATGGATTCGTTGAAGCTGCAACAATCTCACCCAACAATCAAATAATTTATTACCATAAGTTGGAAGGACAGAAATATGTCCTTTATATGGTTCGGAAGGAATAAATTCAACTTTCACACCGCAAAAATTGTTAATCATCATAAAAACGATGGAAGTCAATTATATTGTTAACAGGATAGATGAACAAAGCAATTCCGAAAAAGCAGCATGGCTGGAGAATTACGTAAAGCATAGTGTTAAATCTAAGGGGGTTGGAATTCCGCAAATTAGGGAGATTGTTATTGATGCTACGAAAAAGTTTGGTATAAACACCAAGCCTATACCTGAGCAAATCGACATCCTGAATAACCTGATGAAACAGGAATACACCGAGCACAAAATTGCTGCAATTATTTACATTCAACTTTTCCTAAAGGATTATTCCCTTGAAATTATTAAGCCAATATCGCACTGGTTTGATAATGAATATATTACAGATTGGAATGTATGCGATTGGCTTTGCGTAAGGATTTTAAGTCCAATGATTGATTCCTCTCCTGATCTTATTATTCCAGAACTAGAGCAATGGAATAAGAGCAAAAATTTATGGAAGGCTCGAGCATCATTGGTGCCATTTGCTCAGTGTAAAAACATAAGCGCACACTGGAATCATATTAATAAATTCTCACAAGTACTAATAAAACGCGATGAACGATTTTGCAAAACCTCTGTGGGATGGGTAATGCGAGAATACTCAAAGAAAGACAAATCGTTGGTTGCAGACTTTCTAGTCAAACACAGTAAGTATACAACCAAGGAGGTTGTTTCAAATGCTACAAAGTACTTTAATTAGCACAACTACTAGCACACTTATTTCTCACTATTGTCCTATAAAAATGAATTATAACCCTAAAAAACTTTTTTTTCCAACAGTTTAAAATAATATTTCGCTCCTCTGGAGCTTACATTTGAGTGTGATCACTCTCGCTACGAATATTTTGCAGCTCTGCTGCTAATAATTAGCAGCAGAGCTGCAAAATATTTATAGACAAGCCATTTCCAGGGGCTAATTAAGCTACAGAGTAGCGTAATATTATCTTCATAGAAGAACAAAAATTTCAGTGGACAAAAGTGTTATTTTTCCTAAATTGCACCTCTTTTATCAACAAACAACCATTAACAGCAATGTTGTACCCTTGGGGCGATAATAGGCGATTTAATAGCTACTCAAATTACTTTAAGCGCGAGTTTGGCGGACGCGTTCAGAAACTCACTATAGATGCGGGTTTTACCTGTCCCAATCGCGATGGCACTGTTGCAGTTGGAGGTTGCACTTACTGCAACAACGATGCTTTTAACCCTAGCTACTGCACACCTTCAAAATCAATCACGCAGCAAATTGACGAGGGTATTGAGTTCCACGCTGTGCGTTACAGAAGGGCCGACAGATATCTAGCGTACTTTCAGGCATTCTCCAATACTCACGCTCCCTTGGCTAAGTTAGAGAAACTCTACTCCGAGGCACTTGCTAATCCTAAAATTATTGGATTGGTTATTGGTACCCGCCCCGATTGCGTTGATGAGCAAAAACTCGACTATTTTCAGGAGCTTTCCAAAAAGTATTACATAGCACTTGAGTATGGCGTGGAGAGTTGTTACAACAAAACGCTAGAATTGATAAACCGTGGGCACAACTTCGAAAAATCGGTTTGGGCCATTGAGGAAACACATAAGCGAGGCATCAAAACTGGTGCGCATATTATTTTTGGATTACCCGGCGAATCTCGCCAAGAAATGATGGCCGAAGCAGCCATACTCTCAAAACTTCCGCTCAACACCATTAAATTCCATCAACTACAGATAATCAAAGGGACTACAATGGAGTTGCAGTATCAGCAGAATCCTTCAATGTTTAACCTGTTTGGAATGGAGGAGTACTTCAACTTTATGGTGGATTTTCTGGAGCAACTCAACCCCAATTTCGTGGTTGAACGCTTTACCGGCGAGGCACCTCCCCGATACTTGGCTACGCCACCCTGGGGAAACTATCGCACTGACCAGCTAATGGTTATGCTCGAAAAAATACTGGAACAACGAAATACGTGGCAAGGACGGCTATTTAATTGATAGTTGATAGTTGTTCATCGATTTTGATACCGAGAAACGTCGAGTCTTGTCATTGCCTTCGGCGAGCTCACCGCCAGTTGGCGGCTCGGTTTCGAGCGCTAGCGAGAAATCTCATACTTTATAATAAAATCGAGGAAAGGTTTTATCAAATTTTACGTTAAGCACATAATCTTCAAATAAGGTAATAAGGTTAAATAATCATCTTGATGTCACCTACTAAGGTTAATCTCAACAAAATAAGGTTGAAAACGGAAATTGCCATAATTTTTTAACACAACCTTAGTAGAAATTCTAACTAAAAATCCATTAACCTTATTACCTTAATTTTGCAAATACCTATTAGAATGAAC
>WBUV01000104.1 GCA_008933525.1 Bacteroidales bacterium
ATGTAAAGTATTAATTTTCTTTTTGTCATTAATGTATCGGTGTGAGTTATTTTAAGTAAACATTTGGATTATTGACCAATAGATCTTTGCCCACGTTTCGTCCTTCCACTAAAAGTCCAGAGAGAGTAAAAAAATCCGGATTTGAACTATCAACAAAAAGATCTAGAGTCTTTGCTGTAGCCAGTTATTTTTTTCAACTTATCGCCTCTTTTAAGTTTTTTTCCCTCAATACCACCTTTAAAAATAATTGGAATTGATTTAAGACCATCGCTATTATCTACTGGAATTAAAAGATTAAAATGTAAATGTTCCATTGTACTTCTTCCTGTTTTACCTGAAAGTGCAATTTTTTGTCCACGTTCAACCTTGTCGCCTACCTTTACTAAACTACCATTTTCAGCAAGGTGAACATACTGGCAAAAAACACCAGAATTCGGTTCATATATCGTGATAAAGTTTGAAAAAGGAGTCCATTTTTCCGTTTTACCCGAATATTTATACCTATCAACAACTCCAACAACATAACCATCCGTAGCAGAACATATAGTATCCTTTGTTTTCATATCGAAATCTAATGCGTATATAGAGTATTCTGTGTTATGAGTAAAATCAGAATTATTGCCTTGGATAATTGAAAACTCCCTCCCATCTTGAAATGGCAAATCAATTTCAATTGGAAGAATTTTCTTTTCAAGCGACCCTAATAGGGTAGATACTTTGATATTGTTTTTAAAGTCCTTAACATCATATATAATCAAAGTTGTGTCAGATTTTGGATTTAAAGTAACCCTCTTAATAGTTTTTAAATCATTTTCCAAGGTGTCATTATCGTAATATATAAAAAACCTCAACGGGGCATATAATGGATTCTTAATTGAAAGCCTCAAAGTGTCAGATTCAAATTTTGATGACATTTCATAGGCATACTGAATATACTTTTCAGAGGGTAACTTTTTAGGGCTACAATTCAAAAATATTAAACTCAAAACAAAAAACATTTTTTTCATCTTCAAATTTTATAATTAGCCACAACTCACCAATCCATTAGCCCAATTACTAAATAATCATTTTCTTGATAGAACATACTACAATACAAAAAGCTCATCAACTTATTCATTTTAGTTCCAAAAAAATTGAAAATGTTACACTTGTACCAAACAAACCTTGAAATCGCTCAAATTTTGCTGTATCTATTTCGAGGTTTAAAATTTTGTACTACTTTTGCAGACGCAATGTAAAGGTAAACCAATGCCCAGGTGGTGAAACCGAGGAACGAGTTCTCACCACCCATTGATTAGAGGTAAACGAACATTAGAGTTGAGCGCAATTCTAACTTGAAATAAAGAGTATTGACGCCCAGGTGGTGAAATTGGTAGACACGCCAGCTTGAGGGGCTGGTGATCGCAAGGTTGTGCAAGTTCGAGTCTTGTCCTGGGCACCAAAAAAGCAGCTATGCAAATCATTGCATAGCTGCTTTTTTTATATCTTTATTGCTCAATGATTTAAAAATCAATAAACGATGAACAACTTTCTGCTAAAAACCTTGGGACTGCTTTTATTCATTAATCTTTTCAGCTGCAATAGATCTGAAAAGCAATACACATTAAACTTAACTGCTAAGCCCAACAACGCTGGCACTACAATAGGAGGTGGCTCCTACAAGGCAGGAGACGAAATTAAACTATCAGTAACGCCAACTTCTGGATTCACATTCACAAATTGGACCGAAGGGACAAAAATTATTAGTGCAAATACGGATTTTACATATACAATTCCATCGCGCGATGTTACACTATCAGCAAATTTTACAAAGAGAGGTATCATTACCCTTCAGCCAAGCGCAGAAGAAGGAAAAGATGCATGGGTTTTTGATTTGCGCCCCGACAACAATTTCGGAACTCATACAGACATTTCTGCAATGACATGGACCAACAGTGGAGCAGTAACCAAAGTTAGAGGTTTAATCCAGTTTGACTTTTCGGCAGTTCCCGAGAATGCAACTATTGATAGCGTTAAACTAACGCTTTACGGTTACCACTCCCCATCGAACGGAAGCCATTCAAGAACAGGAGATTCGAACACCTCTACGCTCCAAAGAGTTACCCAGAAATGGGATGAATATACTGTAACTTGGAACAACCAACCCAAATCAACTAACATAGGCGAAGTAGTACTTCCAGAGAGCACCTCCGAAACTCAAAATTATATTTTAGATGTTACTGAATCGGCAAAATTCATGATCGAAAATCCTTCACAGAACTTTGGCTATATTCTAAAACTTACAACCGAGGAGTGTTACAGGTCTTTAGTGTTTGCTTCGAGCGACAACAAAAACAACAGTATCCATCCAAGGATGGATATTTACTACTCTATTAACTAAGATAACTAAAAAACATCCATTCAAAACGCCATGAAAAAATTTACAATCACCCTAATGGCACTATCCATTACGCTAATATCAATAGCCCATAAGGCCGATACCATTAAAACAACCAATAGCCATGTGGTTATTCATTTTATTGGGCATGGCACATTAATGCTCGAGTACAATGGTAAAGTATTCCATATTGACCCCTGGAACAGGGTTGCCAATTACGATTCGCTCCCCAAAGCCAATGCAGTGCTTTTAACACACCACCATCAGGATCATCTGGACTCCATTGCGCTTGCAAAGGTTTTCACCAATGGCACCGAGCTTTACTGGACCGAAACCTGCGCAAAATTGTCAAAATTTAAGGCTAACGGAAAGGTTATTGCCAACGGCAATACTTTTAGCGTACTTGGGGTAACCGTAAAGGCTGTTCCAGCCTACAACATTGTGAACAAACGCAATAACGGCGAGCCATACCACATGAAAGGCGAAGGCAATGGCTACATCCTTAATGTCGATAATACTACAATTTACATTGCTGGCGATACCGAAAATATCCCCGAAATGGCCGAGTTTGGCAAAATAGACATTGCATTCCTACCCATGAATATTCCTTTTACCATGACTCCCGAAATGGTTAAGGATGCTGTTCTAATGCTAAAACCAAGGATTCTTTACCCCTACCACTACGGTAAAACCGACACTAACCTGATTTTGGAACTTCTCAAAGATTTTAAAGGTACAGAGGTTCGGATTAGATAAAAAAAGTTGTCCGGATTATACTGTCTAATTCTGGGACTTGTTGGTGGATTCGATGCATGGTTGACAGTACGTGTAGTGCTCCGGACAACATTGCTGCTGGTGGCTGCAGCTTATTATATAAATGTGTTTGGGACAATTATTCTTATAACAAAATCGTGCCACCATTTCCGGAATTGCCCAATCACTATGCAAAACTCTACATATCAATGCCTTAATAATTTCAACCTAACTTTAAACGCAAGCAAACCCAACTCCTTTGTGTAAATATTCCACACATTGTAGATAAGACATTGGGGTTTTATCTTAGAATCAACACACTTTTGAATTTTTAAATGGTGGCGTTATCGAAACAATGTCGTTTGGTTAAGTCATTTGCGTTAAACTAATATTAAATGATGCCAGCGGCATCAAATGTTTATAGTAATTGATTTCGATCAAAATTTATTCGACTCCAGTTTGAGTCGAATTTCCATAAATGATCATTGATATTCAAACCCTTTGGGTTTCTTAGAACTTATATGCTGAATTCATTAAAACTAATTATATTTGATATAACTTTTGAACAGTAAACATTAAATCCAATAAGCTATGGGAAAAGGAGATAAAAAAACCCGTCGTGGAAAAATTTTTATGGGTTCATTTGGAAAAACTCGTCCGCAGAAACCCAACAAAAACAAGGTTAAGGTGGAAGTTGTAAAACCTAAGGCAAAAAAGGGCAAGTAGCGCTCAACTTTTAATTCACAAAAACCGGAACTTAAGTTTCGGTTTTTTCGTTTACAAAGTTTACTTAACGAGTTAAAAATATTTATATTTGAGTGTACTGTTTTCAGTTTTATGCAATTAATGGCCTGATGAATTGTTTTTTCGATCACATAAAAGTTTACGCATTATCTGTAGTTCTTAGCTTTTGCTCCGTTAGCGTTGCTTTTTCGCAACCATCAGAAACCTCAAAACACACCCTCGACTCCCTAAAAGCAGAACACGTTATAGCACAAATTGATAGTTTTTACTACAACGAAAACTACCAGTTGGCGCTAAATTTAATTGAAACCTCGGCTCCCCTACTTGATAGTTTAAATATTCAATCGTTCAAAAATCACATACTTACCCGACGAGCATCAATATACCGATCAAATGGAGAGTACGGCAAGGCACTAACCGATTTTTACACTGTTTTAGAGAATCAGAAAAAGGATGGCAACGTTAAAGGCGAAGCCTCGGCGCTCAACCATATTGGAGCGGTTTACAGGCTTCGAGGAGATTATCCTTCGGCCTTGGAATACTACTTCAAAGCATTAAGTATTTACCAATCAATAAACGACAAAAGAGGATTATCGCAGCAGTTCAACAATATTGGGGTTGTTCATCTTTACCAAAAATTATACGATAAAGCACTGGAGTACTACCAACAATCGCTCAAAATTGAAGAGGAACTTGGCGACGACGAAGGTATTGGTATTTCGTACCTGAACATTGGCGAGGTTTACCGCAAAAAGGGCACTTTCGACAAAGCCATCGACTACAACCTAAAAGCGCTGATTTATATTAACAAAATAGGCGATGTAGATGGAATTGGAACAATTTACAACGAGATTGCAGGCATAAACATTGAAAAAGGACAGGTAAATGATGTTCTTAAATATCTAGATAAAGCGAAAGAATCGTTTACCAAACTTGGAAGCAAATTCAGGCTTTCGGAATGCGAAATGAATTACGGGAACTTTTACCTCAACACTCTCAACTACAATAAAGCACTAAATCACTATAACGAGGCCTTAAAACTGGCACGTGAAACCGGCTCTATGGAAATCGAAAGCAATGCCAATAAACAGTTGAGCATTGTTTACGATAAAATAAATAACCCTACCAAAGCATACGCTCACTACAAAGCTCACATATCGTCGCGCGATAGCCTTTTCAACGAGGAAAACACCCGCAAATCGATTCAAGCTGAGATGTTCTACAAATTTGAGCGGCAGCAGGAGGACTTAAAACTCGAACAAGCAAAAAAGGATGCTGTAAACGCCGAAAAAAATCAACGTCAGAAAATTGTCAGGAATTTCCTACTGCTGGTTATAGCGTTGGGTGCCGGTTTAATTGCAGTAGTTCTTATTGCACTTAAAAACATACGAAAGATTAATGAGGATTTACGCAATCATCAGGATGAAATACTTGAGAAAAACGAGGAGCTACTTCAACAGCAAGAGGAAATTTTAGCCCAACGCGATGAGATTGAACGGAAGAACCTTTACCTAGAACAGTCGAGACAGATTATTGCCGATAAAAACGAGCGAATGGTCAGCAGCATTGAGTACGCTCAAACCATTCAGGATGCATTACTCCCAGACGAGGAGGATTTAAAAAAGATTTTCAAGGATCATTTTGTGATTTATCTGCCAAAGGATATTGTTTCGGGCGATTTTTACTGGACAAGCAGCACAAAAGGCCACACACATATTGCAGTGATGGACTGCACTGGACACGGAGTTCCGGGCTCGTTTATGTCGTTAATTGGAAATACTCTGCTAAACCAAATTGTGAACGAGTGGCAAATAAAAAACCCAGCACTTGTTCTCGAGAATTTACACGAACAACTCCGTAAAGCATTAAAACAAAACGAAATTGGAACAAAACTTCACGCAAGTATCGATATAGGTTTTGTAACAATTGATTATGCTAACAACAAAATTCTGTACGCTGGAGCAAATAGACCATTGCTAGTTTTCACCAAGGAAGGCTTAAATAAAGTTCCAGGCGATATTAGATCCACAGGCGGATTCCAACCCGAACACAAACGGAAATTTACCAATAAGGAGATTGAATTAAAATCACCCTCATGTATATATCTTACTACTGACGGGTTTACTGACCAGATGAGCCCTGATAAAAGAAAATTTGGACAGAAACGCCTTTACGAAATACTGGAACAAATGCACGATAAGCCAATGAACGTGCAAAAAGATATACTTCTCAATATGCTTGAAAACCATAAAAACATCGAGGATCAACTCGACGATATTTGTATTTTTGGTATAAAACTATAGGCTAAAAGCCTCGAATATTAAAGTCGTTATACTTCTTAGGGTCTAACTCTTTTATAACTACATCCTTTACATCGGAACGCGAAGGGCCAGTGCTGCAAATATCAATAAACCGAACTATAATAGAATCGTCGGCTTCAGCCTCAACATAAACATTGCCATCGGCGCAATTCATTACATACCCATTAACTCCAAGTTGCAATGCAGTTCGCATAACAAAATAGCGAAATCCAACACCCTGTACACGTCCTTTTATGGTTAATGCAACAGTTTTCAATTGTATAGGATTTATATTCAACACAAAAATAATTTTATCTTTGATGCAAGTCAAACAAAACTGAAACAGGATGGTACTCGATTATTTCCTTGTTGCAATAGCCATAATCCTTATTATACTAGGATTACTCGGATGCATACTGCCCATTATACCTGGCCCACCATTTAGTTGGGGCGGATTGCTAATGGTTTACTTTACTCAGTATGGAACCTTTAGCGGAAGTCTACTGCTCTGGACAGGAATTTTTGCACTTTTAGTGACCATTGCCGATTACATTTTGCCTATATGGGCAACAAAGAAAATGGGAGGAACAAAACGCGGAGTTTGGGGTGCAACAATTGGACTTGTTATAGGAATATTCATATTCCCCCCAATTGGTATAATAATAGGCCCATTTGTAGGAGCATTCCTTGGTGAATATACCAATAGGGATAGCAAAAATAAAAGCAACCCGTGGCTCTCAGCTACAGGTTCTTTCATTGGTTTTCTACTGGGTACTGGGCTAAAATTTGCTATATCAGGAGTAATAACCTACCACTTTGTGGTGGAAACATTCCTGCGCTAGAAAGGTAAGCCTAAACTTACTCAGCAGGTTTTGTGTCGTTTTTACGGAAAGCGTTGTTCACTTTAATGTTACGTCCCTTAACTTGTGAATCGTTAAGAGCAGCGATAGCTTTTAGACCATCCTCGTCGCTTTCCATCTCGACAAAACCATAACCTTTGGATTTTCCAGAGGCTTTGTCAGCAATAATTTTCACTTCTTTAACGTTACCGTAAGGAACAAAAAGTTCTTTTAACTCATCGGTAGTCATCGAATACGAAATGTTTCCTACATAAATCATCATAAGGCAAAGAATTTTTATAACACCAAACTAAAATTAGTGTTAAAAAACAATAAAAGCAAAAAAAGCAGCTAAAAAGCTGCTTTTTTCCTAAAATATTCGTTTTTCAATTATTGTCCTAAAGTAGCAACCATCACTGCTTTAATAGTGTGTACGCGGTTTTCAGCCTCATCAAATACAATAGATGCAGGAGACTCGAAAACCTCCTCGGTAACTTCCATTGACTCAAGTCCGAATTTCATGAAAATTTCCTCGCCTACAGCAGTCTTACGGTTGTGGAATGCTGGTAAGCAGTGCATAAACTTGCAGTTTGGATTACCTGTTAACTCCATTGCTCTGGTGTTAACCTGGTAAGGAGTAAGTAATTTAATTCTCTCTTCCCAAACTGAATCTGGCTCACCCATCGACACCCAAACGTCGGTATAAAGGAAATCGCAACCCTTAACGCCCTCTTCAACCTTCTCAGTTAAAGTAATCTTAGCGCCAGTTTCCTTTGCAATCTCACGACATTTAGCAACTAACTCTTCCTGTGGCCAACAAGCTTTTGGAGCACATGCTCTGAAATCCATACCCATTTTAGCAGCACCAACCATTAGCGAGTTACCCATGTTGTTACGAGCATCGCCCATGTAGCAGAATGCAACCTCGTTCAAAGGTTTGCTGCTATGCTCGCGCATAGTTAGGAAGTCAGCAAGAATTTGAGTTGGGTGGAATTCAGTTGTTAATCCGTTCCATACTGGCACACCTGAGTACTTTGCAAGAGTTTCAACAATCTCCTGAGAGTAACCACGGTACTCAATACCATCGTACATACGTCCAAGAACGCGAGCGGTATCTTCCATAGACTCTTTCTTACCCATTTGTGAACCAGCAGGGCCTAAATAGGTAACATGAGCACCCTGATCGTATGCAGCAACCTCGAATGCACAACGGGTACGGGTTGAATCCTTCTCGAAAAGAAGAACAATATTTTTACCTTTTAAACGAGGAATCTCGTTTCCTGTGTACTTTGCCTTTTTAAGATCGGCAGATAAATCGAGTAAAAACTGGATTTCCTTTGGAGTGAAATCCAAAAGTTTTAGAAAACTGCGATTTCTTAAGTTGAATGACATAACTTTATGTTTTAAAGTGATTTAGATTAAACTCTAGTATTCCATTGTAATCTTGGTACCGTAACTTCTATCTTCAAGCTTAGTAGCCTCGGTAATAACGCTTTTCTTACCACCATTCTCAATAAAGGTTAAGCAAGCACGGATTTTTGGAGCCATGTTACCCTCGCCAAACATACCATCGTTCATGTACTTCATGGTATCGGCATGGCTAATATGCTCAAGTTTCATCTCGTTCGGTTTCTTGTAGTTGATGTAAACATAAGGCACATCGGTTAGAATGTAGAACTCATCAGCCTTAATCATACCACCCATCAATGCCGATGCAAGATCCTTGTCGATTACAGCC
>WBUV01000105.1 GCA_008933525.1 Bacteroidales bacterium
CGATAATTGTATTAACATTATTAACAGCCTTTTGAACTCCTTTACCTAAGTAACGGCCTTTATCGCCATCGCGAAGTTCAACAGCCTCATGCACACCTGTTGATGCTCCACTTGGTACAGCAGCACGGCCAAAATAACCACTTTCGGTCATTACATCAACTTCAACAGTTGGATTTCCTCTTGAGTCGAGGATCTCACGAGCGTGAATACTAACAATTTGTCCCATATATGTAAGTTTTAAAGGTAAAATGTTTCGATAAAAAAAGGGATACAGCAAAATTGCCTATCCCCATTCTTTAATATGTCAACAAACAATTACTCTGATTTCTCATCAGTATTTGTTTCGGTATTAGCTTCAGGAGCATCGGTTTTCTCTACGGCTTTTGGAGCTTCAGATTTAACCTCATCCTTTTTAGCTTTTGCGCCACCTGCTCTACGAGTTTTCTTCGCTGCAGGTTTTGCTTCTTCCTTCACGTAGGTTGTGTTGAAATCAACCAACTCAATAATACACATATCGGCATTATCACCTAAACGTGTTCCAGTTTTAAGGATACGTGTATATCCTCCTGGGCGTGTAGCAACTTTCTCAGCAACTTCGCGGAAAAGTTCAGCAACAGCGTACTTATCCTTAAGGTAACTGAAAACAGTACGACGTGAGTGAGTTGTATCGTTTTTACTTTTTGTGATTAAAGGCTCTACATACATTCTTAAAGCTTTAGCTTTAGCAACGGTAGTTGATATGCGTTTATGCATAATCAAACTCGAAGCCATATTTGCAAGCATTGCTTTACGGTGAGCGCTTTTCCTTCCTAAGTGATTAAACTTTTTATTATGTCTCATCGCAATTAATCCTTATCCAGTTTATACTTTGTAATATCCATGCCGAATGATAGGTTCAAACTATCAAGTAGGTCTTCAAGCTCGGTTAACGATTTCTTACCAAAGTTTCTAAACTTGAGTAAGTCATTCTTGTTGTAACGAACAAGTTCACCTAGGGTATCAACATCGGCAGCTTTTAAGCAGTTGAGTGCACGAACCGAAAGATCCAGATCAACTAACTTTTGCTTTAACATCTGACGCATATGAAGTACTTCTTCGTCAAATTCTTCAGAATCATACTTATCCTCAGTTTCAAGAGTAATCTTTTCGTCAGAGAATAGCATAAAATGATAAATAAGAATTTTAGCGGCTTCCTTTAAAGCATCTTTTGGGTGAATTGATCCATCGGAAACAATCTCCAAAAGAAGTTTTTCGTAGTCAGTTTTCTGCTCTACACGGTAGTTTTCCACTGAGTACTTTACGTTACGGATAGGAGTGTGAATAGAATCAATTGGAATAATTCCAAACTCACCATCCTCGGGTTTATTTTCCTCAGCAGGAACGTATCCACGTCCCTTGTTGATATGAATGTCAACCTCGATTTTTACATCGGGCTCCATCTTACAGATAACCAGGTCAGGATTAAGAACTTTAAAGTTCGACAGGAAGTTTGAAAGGTATCCTGCCTTAAATTCATTCTGTCCGGTTATGGTGATGGTCACTTTCTCGCTATCAACTCCATCAACAATACGCTTAAAGCGAACCTGCTTCAGATTAAGAATAATCTCAGTTACATCCTCAATAACACCAGGGATGGTTGAGAATTCGTGGTCTACACCACGAACCTTAATCCAGGTAATTGCATACCCTTCAAGTGAAGATAGCAGAATTCTTCTAAGTGCATTGCCCACCGTGATACCATAGCCTGGCTCAAGAGGACGAAACTCAAATTTACCAACTGTGTCGGTAGATTCAAGCATGATAACCTTATCGGGTTTTTGAAATGCCAGTATTGCCATATGGTACGGGTTTAATTACTTAGAGTAAAGTTCAACAATCAATTGCTCTTTAATATTTTCAGGAATCTCAGTTCTTTCAGGTAGGTTCATGAACTTACCACTGAACTCATCCTTATTCCACTCTAACCAAGAGAATTTGGTATGACGGTTGCTTGCAATAGAGTCGGTAATAACCTCTAAAGATTTAGAACGCTCACGCACTGCAACAACGTCACCAGCCTTAAGAAGAGCCGAAGGAATATTTACCACAGAACCATTAACTGTAATATGACGATGCGACACCAACTGACGAGCAGCAGCCCTTGTAGGGGCAATACCCAAACGGTACACAACGTTATCCAAACGCGATTCTAAAAGTTGAAGTAAAATTTCACCGGTAATACCTTTGCTACGAGCTGCTTTATGGAATACATTTGCGAACTGACGTTCTAGAACACCATAAATAAATTTAGCTTTTTGTTTCTCCTGTAGCTGAGTACCATACTCCGACATTTTTTTACGTTTCTTCATTAAGCCGTGCATTCCGGGAGGATAGTTCTTCTTCTCGAAGTACTTATCTGGTCCATAAATAGGCTCACCAAACTTACGTGCGATTTTGGTACTTGGTCCAATATATCTAGCCATTACGTTTTAATTTATTTGTTACTCAAATCTGTTAACGTAGGATTATACTCTACGACGTTTAGGAGGACGGCATCCATTGTGTGGAAGTGGTGTAACGTCAACAATCTCAGTTACCTCAATGCCTGTAGCATTAATAGTTCTAATTGCTGATTCGCGTCCTGCACCTGGTCCTTTTACAAAAACCTTAACCTTACGTAGTCCTAAATCAAAAGCTACTTTTGCACAATCTGCAGCAGCGGTTTGTCCGGCATAAGGAGTATTCTTCTTAGAGCCTTTAAAACCCATTTTACCTGCAGATGACCAAGAAATAACTTGACCAGTACTATTGGTTAAAGATACAATAATATTGTTAAAGGATGAATGAACGTGTGCTTGTCCAACTGGGTCAACCTTAACGATTTTCTTCTTTGCTGTTACTGTCTTTTTTGCCATAGCCTATTTACTATTTAGTAGCCTTCTTCTTATTGGCAACGGTTTTCTTTCTTCCCTTACGGGTACGAGCATTATTCTTGGTTGTTTGACCTCTCACAGGTAAACCAAGACGATGACGAATTCCACGGTAGCAACCAATGTCCATTAATCGCTTAATGCTTAGCTGAACCATAGAACGGAGTTCACCCTCTACCTTGTAACCTTCATTCAGGATACTACGGATTGCATTGATATTTTCATCAGTCCAGTCCGATACTTTTGTATCGTAACTAACACCGGCCTGATCAAGAATCTTACGGGCGCTACTTCTTCCTATGCCATATACATAGGTAAGGGCAACTTCTCCTCTCTTGTTTTTCGGCAAATCTACACCTACTATACGTGCCATATTATTACTTTAAAAATTTAGAGTACAAAATTAAACAAAATTATCCTTGGCGTTGCTTGTACTTTGGATTTTTTTTGTTAATCACATACAAGCGGCCTTTACGCCTAACGATTTTGCAATCGTCGCTGCGTTTTTTTATTGAGGCTCTTACTTTCATATCTATAAGAATTTGAGTTGTTTATTTATACCTGAATGTTATAAGGCCTTTTGTTAAATCGTAGGGTGACATCTCCACGCGCACCTTATCGCCGGGTAAAATTTTGATATAGTGCATACGCATTTTACCGGAAATATGTGCAATAATAACATGACCATTATCTAACTCTACCCTAAACATTGCGTTGGATAGCGCTTCGACAATTGTCCCATCTTTCTCAATTGCTGTTTGTTTCGACATTCGTTTCTAAAAATTTAACTTAAACGTAAAACTTCATCAATATAACTGAAGGTTGAGAGCGTTTCCGCTTTCCCCTTTCGAACTACAACGGCCAACTCGAAGTGTGCCGATGGCATTCCATCCTGAGTTCGGATGGTCCATCCATCTTTTTCCTGATAAACACCTTTTTTGCCCATGTTAATCATAGGTTCAATGCATATTACCAGGCCTTCAACGAGTTTAGAACCTCTACCTCTAGCACCATAGTTAGGAACTTCTGGTTTTTCGTGCATATTGCGACCTAAACCATGACCAACTAATTCGCGTACAACAGAGTATCCGTTAATCTCAGCGTGTGTTTGAACTGCATAGGAGATATCTCCTACTCTAAAGCCATCCACTGCTGCTTCAACACCTTTCACAAGGCATTCGCGGGTTACATTTAACAGCCGCTGCACTTCTGGTTTTATGTTGCCTACAGCAAAAGTAAAAGCTGAATCGCCATAAAATCCGTGCAAGTATGTACCGCAATCAACCGAAACTATGTCTCCATCGCGGAGTGCATAGGAGGAAGGAATCCCGTGAACCACAGAGTCATTTACCGAAGTACAAAGTGTTGCGGGATACCCGTTATATCCTAAGAATCCTGGTTTTGCGCCATTATCGCGGATAAACTCCTCTGCTCTTCGGTCTAACTCCTTTGTAGTAACACCCGGACGAATAATCTTGGCTACTTCAGCTAAAGTTCGCGAAACTAAATCGTTATTTAGCCTCAGTAACTCAATTTCTTCCTCGGTTTTTGTATAAAGCATTATAAAGAACTTTGTGGCTTACGCCTTATAATCCACCACCCGATCTGCCTTTGATTCTTCCTGATTTCATTAAGCCATCATAATGTCTCATCAACAAATGGCTCTCAACTTGTTGAAGTGTATCTAGAACAACACCAACAAGGATCAACAACGAAGTACCTCCGAAGAACTGTGCAAATTGATTATTAACGCCTACCATCATTGCAAAAGCTGGCAAAATTGCCACAATTGCAAGGAAAATAGAGCCAGGCAATGTAATTCTTGACATTATTGAATCAAGATACTCAACGGTTTTCTTTCCAGGTTTAACACCAGGTATAAAGCCGCCATTCTTTTTCATATCCTCAGCCATTTGATTAGGGTTAATCGTAATGGCAGTGTAGAAGTATGTGAAAAGAATGATCAATAATGCAAATGTAAAATTGTACAAGAAACCTGTATAGTTAAATGCGGCAGCAATACCTGCAGTTGCATCGAATCGTGCAAAAAGCATAGGGATAAACATAAGTGCTTGTGCAAAAATGATTGGCATTACACCTGCAGCATTAACTTTTAAAGGAATATATTGACGTACACCGCCATACTGCTTAGTTCCAACAATTCTTTTTGCATATTGAACAGGTATTTTTCTTGTACCTTGTACCAAAAGAATGGTAAACATAAATACCACAAAAAGAATAATTAATTCAACCAAGAACATAACAAGACCTCCGGAGAGTTCTTCGGATCTTGAGAAAAATTCAGCAAATAAAGCGAATGGTAGACGTGCAATAATTCCAATCATAATGATAAGCGATATACCATTGCCGATACCCTTATCAGTAATTTTCTCACCCAACCACATAATAAACATAGTACCTGCAATCAAAATCACGGTTGATGAAATTGTAAACATGGTACCTTTAAGTATAAATGCAGACTCGGGAAGTTGAGCATGTAGGTTTGCTAAATAAGCAGGACCTTGTAAAACCAAAATAATTACAGTTAGGATACGAGTAATTTGGTTGATTTTTGTTCTTCCACTCTCGCCTTCCTTCTGTAACCTTTGGAAATAAGGTATTGCAATACCTAACAATTGCACCACAATTGATGCAGAGATGTAAGGCATAATACCAAGTGCAAAAATAGATGCATTGTGGAATGCACCACCCGAGAACATATCGAGTAGTCCCATAATGCCATCTTTTGTTTGCTCTTCAAGTGCTCCTAGCTGATCAGGATCTAATCCTGGCAGTACTACAAAACTACCAAGACGATAAATTAGCAGAATACCAAGAGTATAGAGAATCCGCTTACGCAGATCCTCTATCTTGTAAATATTCTTTAATGTTTGGAAAAAGGCTTTCATTAACTTAGAGTTTTACGACGGTTCCTTTAACTGCTTCAATTGCTTCAATTGCTTTTTTAGAGAAGGCATGAGCCTTAACTTCTAACTTGGCTGTTAGTGTACCGTTTCCTAAAATCTTAACAAGATCGTTACGGGAAACATAACCAGCATTGATCAGAGTTTCAACATCGATAGTTGAAAGGCTGTTTTTATCAGCGATGGTTTGAAGTACACCAATATTGATAGCTTTGTATTCAGTACGGAACGGATTTTTAAACCCTGACTTAGGAAGACGACGCTGAATAGGCATCTGACCACCTTCGAAGCCAACTTTTCTGGAATAGCCAGAACGAGATTGTGCTCCTTTATGACCTCTTGTAGAGGTACCACCATGACCTGATCCTGTTCCGCGACCAATTCTCTTCTCCTTGTGGGTAGATCCTTCAGCGGGTTTTAAATTGCTTAATTTCATAGCTCAATTCTTTATAGTGGTTAAGCCAACTATTGTTCAATACGAACAAGATGTTTTACCTTTTCGATCATTCCTAGGATTTGAGGATTCGCCTCAACTTCAACGGTCTGATGCATTTTACGAATACCAAGAGATCTCATCGTGCTGCGTTGACGCTCCGACTGTCCAATTAAACTCTTGATTTGGGTTACTTTAATCTTTGCCATATCCTAGTAGTCTTAACCGTTAAACACTTTATTTAGGTTTACGCCGCGTTGATCGGCTACTGTATGGGCATCGCGAAGCTCAAGAAGAGCCATAACGGTTGCCTTAACAAGGTTGTGGGGATTTGTAGAACCCTTAGACTTTGCAAGCACGTCGGTTACACCAACACTCTCAAGTACAGCGCGCATAGCACCACCTGCCTTAACTCCAGTTCCGTGCGATGCAGGGCGAAGTAACACAAGTGCTCCACCGTACTTTGCTTCTTGTTCGTGAGGAATTGTACCTTTGAACACAGGAACTTTAACAAGGTTCTTTTTTGCATCCTCAATACCTTTTGATATTGCAGAAGTAACCTCACTTGCTTTACCAAGGCCATAACCTACTACGCCATTCTCGTTACCAACAACAACAATTGCTGAGAAACTGAATGTTCTACCTCCTTTAGTTACCTTGGTTACGCGTTGAATGCTAACCAGCCTATCCTTAAGCTCAAGGTCGCTGGATTTAACTCTACGTATATTTGTATTTGTTGACATCTTCGTTAGAATTTAAGTCCACCCTCTCTGGCTGCATCAGCTAAAGCTTTAACTCTACCATGATATAGGTAACCGCTACGGTCGAATACAACCTCGGAGATTCCTTTTTCAATAGCATTCTTAGCTGCTAACTGACCAACAAGACGAGCTTGTTCGGTTTTTGTTATATTGGTTTTGCTGGCAATTTCCTTTACGCTCGATGATGCAGATGCTAGTGTA
The DNA here is from genome assembly GCA_008933525.1 of Bacteroidales bacterium. GTDB lineage: Bacteria > Bacteroidota > Bacteroidia > Bacteroidales > Tenuifilaceae > SB25. Next base: position 7,229 of record WBUV01000105.1, read on the forward strand.
ACGCCTGTTACATCATCAATAATTTGTGCGTAGATATTTGTATTGCTCCTGAAAACCGATAGACGAGGCTTTTGGGCTGTGCCCGAAACTCTCTTGCGAATTCGTCTCCTGATGCGGAGTCTTCTTTCTACTTTACTTAAAGCCATATTTAACAGTTTTAACAGGTTATACACTAGCCGATTTACCAGCTTTCTTACGAACAACTTCACCAACAAAGCGAACACCTTTACCTTTGTATGGTTCGGGTTTCCTTAACGAACGTAATTTAGCAGCAACCTGTCCTAAAAGCTGTTTGTCGATGCTCTTTAGGAAAATAGTTGGATTCCCTTTACGCTCAGTTTTTGTTTCAACCTTAATCTCCTTTGGTAGCAAGAAATGGATGTCGTGTGAAAAGCCAAGGCTTAATTCTAGCACTTGACCTTTAGCTTCGGCCTTATACCCAACACCAATCAACTCTTGTTTAATTTCCCAACCAGTCGATACACCAACCACCATGTTGTTGATCAATGCGCGGTATAATCCGTGCATTGAACGGTGACGTTTCTGATCTGTGGGTCTTGTTAAAACAAGTTCGGTTCCCTCTACGTTGACGGTGATGTCCGGGTCAACTTTCTGGGACAATTCACCCAGAGGGCCTTTCACGCTTACCACGTTATCGGCGCTAACTTTAACGCTTACACCCTGTGGTAAGTTTACAGGTTTTTTTCCGATCCTAGACATTGAAATTTAATTTATTAAAATTAGTAAACATAGCAAATAACTTCACCACCTACATTCTTAACACGGGCTTCCTTATCGGTCATTAGGCCGTGCGATGTGCTGATGATTGCAACACCTAAACCATTTAATACGCGGGGGAGTTCAGTTGAACCACAATATCTGCGTAAACCTGGTTTGCTTATACGTTCAATATGCTTAATAGCATTTTTCTTAGTTTCAGGATGATACTTAAGAGCGATCTTAATTAATCCTTGTTTTTCGTCCTTCTCTAGTTTGTAGTTAAGGATATAACCTTTATCGAATAAAATTCGGGTGATATCCATCTTCATTTTAGAAGATGGAATTTCAACAACCCGATGATTTGCCATCACGGCATTACGAATTCGGGTAAGGTAATCTGCAATTGGGTCGGTAATCATTGCTTAATAGAATTATTTTGTTTTTACCAACTAGCTTTTTTAACACCAGGTATTAAACCATTAGAGGCCATCTCCCTGAAGGTGATCCTGCTAATACCGAATTGACGCATATAACCACGTGGTCTGCCAGTTAGCATACAACGGTTGTGCAGACGGATCGGATTAGAATTGCGGGGTAATTTCTGTAACCCTACAAAGTCGCCCTCAGCTTTAAGTTTCGCACGCTTCTCTGCAAACTTCTCTACAAGTTTTGCACGTTTAACCTCGCGGGCTTTCATTGACTCTTTTGCCATACACTAGTTCTTTTTAGCGTTTTTTAAAGGGTAAACCGAATTCGCGAAGAAGAGCATAAGCCTCCTCATCATTATTG